>JAVHSB010000334.1:0-1355 GCA_036171955.1 Sideroxydans sp. | reverse complement strand
TCTGCAAATGGGTCAGGGTGCACTCGATATGATGTTCCCTTGCCCATGCCATGACGCGCTCCCGTTGCACTCCGGCCACCCCACACTCCGACAGTCCGGGTGTGAAGAGCCCGCCCTCCTTCACCATGAACAGATTGGACCGGGTCCCGCCGATCACATTACCGGCATAATCCTGCAGCAATCCTTCCGGCAGACCGGCCTCCGTGCATTCGGTTGCGGCCAGAACGTTTTCAAGCCGATTCAGATGTTTGATCCCGGCCAGAGCCGGTTGATGCCCCAGTTCTATCCTGCAAAGGTGCGCCGTGATCCCCGCGGAACTGAAGGATGGGGGATATTGGGGAAGCGGCTGGCAACTGACGATGCGATTGGGTTGGTAGGTTTCCGGCACGGCATAGCCGCGTCTGCCACGCCCGCGGGTAACAATGATCTTGACCACGCCTTCCGCCTGCTGTCCGGAAACCTGCCGGATCTCGGCCAGGAGAATGGATTCATCAGGACAGTTCAGCGCAAGGGCATTGCAGTCGTGGCGCAGCTTCTCAAGGTGATGCTGCCAGTTGATTGGCTTACCGTCGCGTACCCGCAAGGTACGGAAGACGCCATCGCCGTAGGATAACCCACGATCTTCGGCATTGATGCAGTCGCCCGGAAGTCCATTGACCAGCATCAGTCAGGACCGCTGACTATATCTTGCGAAACACCAGCGTGCCGTTCGTCCCGCCAAAGCCGAAATTGTTGTTCATCGCAACATCAATCTTCATGTTCCGCGCTGTATTGGCGCAGTAATCAAGATCGCAGTCTGGATCCTGGTTGAAGATATTGATGGTCGGTGGCGAAATCTGATGGTGCAATGCCAGCACGGTGAACAGCGACTCGACACCACCGGCGCCTCCCAGCAGGTGACCGATCATCGACTTGGTCGAATTCACCACCAGCTTGCCGGCATGGTCGGCAAATGCTGCCTTGATTGCTTCATTTTCATTCTTGTCACCCAGCGGTGTGGACGTGCCGTGTGCATTGATGTACTGCACGTCTTGCGGCGCAACCTTCGCGTCGCGCAGCGCATTGAGCATGCTGCGTTTGGGGCCGTCCATGTTCGGCGCCGTGATGTGGTAGGCGTCCCCGCTCAAGCCGTAACCCGCAAGTTCGGCATAGATTTTTGCACCGCGCGCTTTCGCGTGTTCGTACTCTTCCAGCACCAGTACCCCTGCACCCTCACCCAGCACGAAACCGTCCCTATCCTTATCCCAGGGACGGCTTGCCGTGGCCGGGTCATCGTTGCGTGTTGACAGGGCGCGCGACGCGGCAAAGCCGCCAATCGCCAAGGGGGACACTGCGGACTCCGCCCCGCCGGCCAC
>JAVHSB010000333.1:0-6600 GCA_036171955.1 Sideroxydans sp. | reverse complement strand
CCTACCGCCACCTGTCGCAACAGTTCCTCACCATGGTGGACGCCATCGAGTCGCACGGCACGCCCATCGCCAAGGCTGCGGCGCATGCAGTGAGCGCGCCGCCGAAATTGCAGTTCGACGAGGGCGAGGTGGCACGCGAGATCGCGCAACTGGAACAGGATTTCGCCGTGCTGCAAGGCAAGAAGCTGGTGCTGGTCTATCCCGACGGCGGCATCCTGCCGATCCGTGCGTGGCCGCCGGAGTATTACGAACAACTGTGCGATGAACTGCTGAAAGAAGGCTATGCGGTCGGGCTGATCGGTTTGCCCGATGCCAAGCCGCTGGCGCGGCGCATCGCGGCGCATTGCGCACACGACCATTGCATCGACCTCACCGGCTATACGCGCAACGTGCGCCACCTGCTGGCCGTGTTCCAGCGCGCGGCGCTGCTGGTGACCAACGACGGCGGGCCGGGCCAGTTCGCGGCGCTGACCGAGTTGCCCACACTGGTGTTCTTCGGGCCGGAGACGCCCGCGCTGTACAGCCCGCTCGCCCCCAACATCCATTGCCTGTTCGAGGGGTTGTCCTGCTCGCCCTGCCTCACCGCCTACAACCACCGCAACTCGCCCTGCGACGGCGACAACCAGTGCCTCAAAGGCATCGCGCCTGAACGCGTGCTGGCGCAGGCCCGTGTGCTGTTGCAAGCGCAGGCCGCCGCATGACGCCGTTCAGGATTCGCATGCGCACGGCGTCGCTGCTGCGGCGCATCTTCTCCATCCGCTTCCTCAAGTTCGGCACCGTCGGCGTCTCTGGCATCGTGGTCAATCAGGGCGTGCTGTACCTCGTGCAGGAGCATGTGTTCCACGTGTCGCAGGTGGTGGGCGAGGTGAACTGGTGGCAGCTCAACATCGCGCTGTCCGCCGCGATCTTCTTCGCGACGCTGAACAACTTCTTCTGGAATCGGCTGTGGACCTGGAAGGATCGTGTGCAGCATCATCACCGGCCGTGGATCGTGCAGTTCGGCCAGTACACCGTGTCGTGCGGCCTGAGCATCGCGCTGCAGTTCGTATTCACCAATCTGCTGGCACCGCATGTGTATTACCTGATCGCCAACTTCATTGCCATCGGCGTCACCAGCGTGCTGAACTTCCTGCTCAACGACATCTGGACCTTCGGCCGTCTCAAGTTCAAGACCGCTGCTGCGCCCGCCAAGCGCGACTGACATGTTGCGCGACCCGATGAGACATTTTGCCGAATCGCGTCCGCTGCAATATCTGGCGGCCGTGGCACTGGCCGTGTTCGTCTATTTCTATGCGCTGGACGGTTTGCATATCCCGCGCAACGGCGACGAGAATGTGTACGCCCACATCACGCGCCTGACCGCACTCAACGGCGACTGGCTGCCCTTGCAGTCCAAACTCGACCACATGCGCAACACCAAGCCCCCGCTGCTGTTCTGGCAGGGCATCGTTGCCACCGAATGGGCGACTGCATGGGATCGCTGGCACCTGCGCTATCCCAGCGTGCTCTACACCCTGCTCACCGCCTGGCTGCTGTTCCTGCTCGGGCGCAAGCTGGGCGGCGAATGTTCCGTGGGTGCGACCGCCGCGCTGACATTCCTCGCTTTCTTCAGCACCTATCGCTATGGGCGTCCCTATCTGGTCAATCCGGCCGAGACGTTCTGGCTGTTCCTGCCGTTTTTCACTTTGCTGTACTGGCGCGAACGCGCCTTCGCTTCGCGTTTTGCCGTGCCGCTGCTGCTCGGCATCTGCACCGGCATCGGCCTGCTGTACAAATCGTTCGCGCTACTGGCGCCGGTCGGCATTGCGTTGAGCTGGTGGTATCTGTACCAGCGCCGTTATCGTCTGCGCCCCTTCCTGCTGCACGATGCGGGCAAGCTGGCGATCATCGGCATCGTCGCGCTGGCCGTGTTCGCGCTGTGGTTCGCGCTCGATCCCGATCCGCAGGCGGTGTGGCAGGAGTTCGTACTGGGCGAGAACGCGGGCAAGTTCGATCCGCACGGCGGCAGCTACTGGAGCCAGCTGTTGTGGGGCGGCAGCAGCGTGTGGGTGTTGCTGCTCGGTTATCCGCTCAACGCCGGCCTGCTTGCCTTTCCGGTGCTGGCCCTGTGCGTCATCGCCTGGCAACGCCGCTACCGCATGAACGATGCGGAGCGCATGTTGTGGATGTGGATGATCGTGCTGTTCGTCATCTTCGCCATTCCCAGCCAGCGTTCCGCGCGCTACCTGCTGGATGCGATGCCGGGCGTGGCGCTGCTGCTGGCCCTGAACTGGCAACGTATTCCGCGCGTTGCCTTCATCGCTAGCCTGCTCGCTTCGGTCGCGGTGCTCGCATTGCTCGGCTGGCTCGCGTACAACCTGGAAGTGCAGATGGGCGGCTTGTACGACACTGCATTCTGGGCTGTGCTGGCGTCCACTTTGCTGCTGGTTGCGCTGGCGATCTATGCGGTACGCTGGACGCGCGGCTTGAGCACTGTCGTGGCCCTGCTGACCTTGCTCGTGTTTGCCATGTTCCTGCGCCCCTTCGACGGAGAAGCGGGCCGCTACGATGTCGCCGCACAGCAGGCGACGCAGGACCAGGATGTGTGGGTGCCGTGCGATTTTCGCGCCAGTTGGGAAGATTATCGATTCCTCCTGCCCGGCGCCCGCATTCACGGTTATCCTGCGCAGCCGCCGGTCCCGGTGGATGAGTTAAAGGCGCGCTATGCGCTGTTCGCCGTGCAGTTGCCGTTGCAGGGAAAGCCCTGTGCGGAATGTGCAGTGGTCGGCTCGCGTCTGGAGATACGCGGTCGGCATAGCGATGAAGAGATCAAGGCCATGCTGGGCGGCGATGTGATGCGGCAACTTTTCGTGCGCGAATGGCTGTTGCGAGCACCGGCCGGCGCGGGAGAGGAAAAACAGAATGAGGAAGGGTGCCGTTGATGGGGAAATATAAGCGCCTCGCTTTATTGGCGTTCGTGCTGGTTGCGTTCACGCTGGCCTTATCCAAGGCCGCGAGCTGGCGACTGGGTTTCGACTTCCGCCTGCCGCAAGCGGTGGTGCTGGACGCCGAGCCGGCACCTGTGCCGGTGAAACGGTATCGCGGACGTCGTGCGGAGCCGCAGCCGCCGCGCGTGGTGCTGGGCAAGCTGGAGGCGCATCTGGTGTCCAGCCGCCAGCACACCTCGACCCATGCCGCCTCGCTGGTGGAATTGCGGGACGGCCGCCTGCGCGCGTTCTGGTTCTCCGGCAGCCGCGAAGGCGCGCCGGATGTGACCATCAACAGCGCGATCTACGACCCTGCCGCCAAAACCTGGTGGCGCGAACAGGAGGTTGCGGGGCGCGAGAGCACGCAACGCGGGCTGCACCGCTACATCGCCAAGGTGGGCAATCCGGTCGTGGTGCGCGCGGCCAATGGCGAGCTGTGGCTGTTCTATGTCTCCGTGTCGCTGGGCGGCTGGGCGGGCAGCTCGATCACGCTGACGACATCGAACGATGAAGGTGAGAGCTGGAGCGCGCCGCGCCGTCTGGTCACCTCGCCGTTCATCAACATCAGCACCCTGGTGAAGGGCGCGCCGTTCTTCTATGCCGACGGCACGCTGGGCCTGCCGGTGTATCACGAGTTCATCAGCAAGTTCGCCGAGATCCTGCGTCTCGACAAGGCGGGCAAGGTCATCGACAAGCAGCGACTGGCGGCCGGGGGACAAGGGACGCTGCAGCCCGTGGTGCTGGTGCAAAGCGAGAAGGAGGCACTGGTGCTCAACCGTTATTCCGGCAAGGATGCGGACAAGCGCGTGGTCGTGATGGCGAGCGAAGACGGTGGCCGCCACTGGCAGACGCCGCGCAAGAGCGTGTTGCGCAATCCGGATGCGGCACTGACCGCGCTGGTGCTGGACGACGGCAAGCTGCTGGCGGTGCTGAACGATCAGGAGAACGGACGCGAATCGCTGAGTCTGCAACTGTCGGAAGACGGCGGCGACACCTGGCATGAGTTGCACCGGCTGGAAGAGATGAACGGTCTGCGCAGCAAGGAGATGTCCGCGGACGCTTGCATGGATGTCACGGAGAAGCTGCTGCGCAGCAGCGACCCCTTGCTGCTCCAGGCGGATGCGGCAACGCTCGCAGCGTATGTCGAATCGGCGCGGCCCAAGGTGGTGGGCGACGGCTCGTGCCATTTCGAGTTTTCCTATCCTTACATGATCCGGGCGCATAACGGCGACATTCATCTGGCCTACACCTGGAACCGCGCTTTCATCAAACATGTGCGCATCGATGCGCGCTGGTTGCAGAGCCGCCTGGATGCGCACGGCCATGGCGCAGGCCGTCCCGAATGATGAATCGTCTGCGCCATGGTCGTTCCCTTGCCCCCGTTTCCCCTCTCCCCGAGGGCGAGGGGTACATGCAGTCGCTGCGCGAGATTGAAGTTAAAGGAGGCAAGTGATGCTGTTCACAGACTGGTTGGGATTGAGCGGTTTGGCACTGCTTTGCTTGCTGTTCGCGTTGCAACTGCCGTCTGTGCAGCGACTCGAAAACAGGCGCCGCCTGTTGCTGGCGGGACTGGGTTACGGGGTCGTAATGTTCCCCGTCGCTGGATTGTCGCTGGCGGGCTGGCTGCGCGGCATGGTGGGCGACTTGAGCATCACCAGCATGCTGCTTTTGTCTTTTGCGGTATATGCGCGGTTGTGCAAGGCGCCGCCGCTGTGGGACGCGCGCGAGCGCAGCGCCTTGCTGCTGCCCGTGAGTGTGCTGGCGCTGCTGCTGTATCCCTTTGCGCTCGGGCTGGGGCCGCTCGATCCTTACCGTTCCGGCTATGGCGGAGTCGGCCTGGTGCTGATGCTGGCCTTGCTCGCGCTGTGGGCGATGCGACGAGGCTTCTATCTGCTCCCGCTGGCGCTGGCGCTGGCTGCGGCGGGCTGGAGTCTCAACCTGCTGGAATCGACCAATCTGTGGGATTACCTGCTCGATGCGCCGCTGGCGATCTACGCCTTGGGGTTCACGCTGTGGATGAACCTGCGCCCTGTATTGCGGAGGAAACGTGCATAGGCTGACACGACAGGATTATCGGACACTGACCCTGGCCGCGCTGGGCGGCGCGCTGGAGTTCTACGACTTCATCATCTTCATCTTTTTTGCCGCAGCCATCTCGCAGCTGTTCTTCCCGCCCGACATGCCGGACTGGCTGCGCCAGGTGCAGACCTTCGGCATCTTCGCCGCCGGCTATCTGGCACGCCCGCTCGGCGGTGTCATCATGGCGCACTTCGGCGACCTGTTCGGGCGCAAGCGCATGTTCATGTTGAGCGTGCTGCTGATGGCGGTGCCGACCCTGCTGATCGGCCTGTTGCCCACCTACGCCAGCCTCGGCATCGTCGCGCCCCTGCTGCTGCTCCTGTTGCGCATCCTGCAAGGCGCGGCCGTGGGCGGAGAAATCCCGGGGGCATGGGTGTTCGTGGCCGAGCATGTGCCGCCGCGCCACGTGGGCTTCGCCTGCGGCACGCTGACGGCAGGATTGACCGGCGGCATTTTGCTCGGCTCGCTGGTCGCCACCGCCGTGAACCATGCCTACGATCCGGCAGCATTGCTGGCCGAAGGCTGGCGCGTGCCGTTCATCCTCGGCGGCCTGTTCGGGCTGCTCGCCGTGTGGCTGCGCCAGTATCTGCACGAGACCCCGGTGTTCAAGGAGTTGCAGGCGCGGCAACAGTTGGCGCACGAGATGCCGCTGAAGACGGTGGTGCGCGCGCATCGTCCGGCCGTGGTGCTGACCATGCTGATGACCTGGCTGCTGTCGGCCGCCGTGGTGGTGATGATCCTGATGACGCCGACGCTGATGCAAAAACTGTTCGCGATCCCCGCCGCGACAGCACTCACCGCCAACAGCTTCGCCACGCTCGCATTGACGCTGGGCTGCGTCGTGTTCGGCGCGCTGGCCGACCGCTACGGCGCGGGGCGCGTGCTCGCGGCAGGCTGTGTCCTGCTGGCGGCAACCTCCTGGCTGCTCTATCGGGACCTGGCACACGGCGCCGCGCATCTCGATGCCCTGTATGCGCTGAACGGCTTTTTCGTCGGCGTGATCGGCGTGGTACCGAGCGCGGCTGTGATGCAGTTCCCGCCCGCCGTGCGTTTTTCCGGCCTGTCCTTCTCCTACAATGTCGCCTACGCCGTGTTCGGCGGCATGACGCCGGTGGTGGTCAGCCTGCTGCTGCCGCTGGCCGGCGCGAATATGCCCGCCTTTTACGTGATGGCTTTGAGCCTGCTGGGCGTGGGCATCGGCCTGTACCTGGCGCAGCACGAAACGCAAGCCAGATGAGCAGGGCTTGTGAGAAAATGCGCGCCGCATAACGAGAGCGCAAGATGCGCCGCTTCTGACAGGAGATTTCTTGGATAGCCTCAAACAATTGCTTGCGCCGGACATGGCCGCGGTCGATGCGGTGATCCGCGCCCGCCTGCACTCCGAGGTGGTGCTGGTCAATCAGGTCGGCGAATACATCATCAACAGCGGCGGCAAGCGCCTGCGCCCGGCATTGGTCCTGTTGTCCGCGCAGGCCTTCGGCTACGGCGGCAAGCATCATTACGATCTGGCGGCGGTGGTGGAGTTCATCCACACCGCCACGCTGCTGCACGACGA
>JAVHSB010000332.1:0-1358 GCA_036171955.1 Sideroxydans sp. | reverse complement strand
GTGGAATTGCCGTGTTCAATGTCGTCAGGCTGGTATTGGCACTGTCCAGTGCCTGATCGAACTTCAAGAATGTGCTGTCCAATTTCCGGTTTCCGCTCACCCCAAGTTGCGTGAGTTGATTGATCATCTCGCGCATGCCGGCAGTGGCCTGGTTCAGATTCCTGATGGATTGCTGGATATCACCGTCCGGTTTATTGATCGTCCCGGTAAAGGTGCGAATGTCCGCCAGAATGGGCTGCAATTGCGCCGCCAGAGTCTCCATCAGAGCGCCCGCATCCTGGCCGCGCTCGAATTCCAGCACACTGTTCTGTGCCACCTGCCGCACCTGCGGTGAGCCCGGGATGATCTCCACCACGCTTTCACCGACAAGCGCTTCCTTCATCAAACGCGCCTTGGCATCCTGTCCGATCAGGTGGACGTATTCATCCTGCAGCGAAACCTTGACGCGCACAGTCGCGTTCGGTTCCATGGAGACATCCTGCACGCTCCCCACCTTGAAGCCGACGAATTTGACCGCCATGCCCTTGCTCAATCCCTGTGCATTGGGCGTGAAAAAATAGATCGAAGTGCTGCGGCTGAAATAATCCTGCTTGACGGCGATCAGCAACAGCACCAGCAACATCAGACCCAGCGCACCCAGCATGAAACCCCGGGTGCGGGTTTCGAGGTTGAACAACTTCTGCTTGTAGGTGGGGAGCCGCATGCGAAATAGTTGTGTCAGAGCTGAATCACGATTTGCCTGGGGTTATCCTTGTCGAGGAACTCATCGAAACTGACCAGGACAGAAGTCCTGAACGGGAAGTATAAACGGAATATCCGGTCGAATTTGACCATCCGCGCCAATTCCTTGCGCGACAAGCCTTCATTCAGCGCATCGTAGATGATCAACTCAGGGCTCATCAACATGGATCGCACGAATCCGACCTGGCGCTTTTCCAGTAAGGTCAGGCGATCCGGCGACTTGAGCAGCAACGCCGATATGGCCTCCGCGTCGGCGAGACCGCACTGCAACAGCAAGCTGGTCACATTCTCTTCCAGCGTTCCCGCAAGTTTGATTGCGTGGTATTGCACGGGCAGAACGATGTTCTCCCACACCGACAGATTGCTGATCAACCCGCCGTTGTGCGGCACGATGACCACGCCGGATTGGCTGCCAAGATTCTCCAGTAAAGCGGAACGCTGAGATTCGGAACGGACAATAAGGCAATAGGAATTGCCCGATTGCAGCAGGGCTTGGGTTCCTTCTTCTCCATGCAAGCTCAAGGTGAACATGGCTTTACTCGACGAACGACTGGAGATTGCGGAAATTGGTAGGCGCGATTGGACTCGAACCAACGACCCCCACCATGTCAAGGTGG
>JAVHSB010000331.1:0-6620 GCA_036171955.1 Sideroxydans sp. | reverse complement strand
CGTCCGCATTTTTATAGCGGCTCTGGATGCGGAACGCTTCCTCGTTCGCGCCGCCGTGCTTGGGCCCCCGGAGTGCGCCGATGGCGCCGGTGATGCAGGAGTAGATGTCGGAATTGGTGCCCGCGATGACGCGCGCGGTGAAGGTGGAGGCGTTGAATTCGTGCTCTGCATACAGGATGAGCGAGGTGTGCATCGCGCGCACCCACGAGGGTTTCGCAGGTTTGCCGTGCAGCAGATGCAGGAAATGGCCGCCGATGGAATCGTCGTCCGTCTCCACAGCGATGCGCTTGCCCGACTTGCTGAAGTGATGCCAGTACACCAGCATGGAACCGAAACTTGCGAGCAGGCGGTCGATGATCTCTTTGGTTTTTTCGGGGTCGTGCTTCTCCGCTTCCTGTTCCACGGTGCCGAGCACCGAACAGCCGGTGCGCATCACATCCATTGGATGCGCGTTGGCGGGCAGGGCTTCCAGCGCCTGCTTCACCGCTGGGGGCAGGCCGCGCAGCAATTTGAGTTTCGCTTTGTAGGCTTTCAGTTGCGCGGCGTTGGGCAGCGTGCCGTGGATCAGCAGATGGGCGATCTCCTCGAATTCGGCTGTCTCGGCGAAATCGAGAATGTCGTAACCGCGATAGTGCAGGTCGTTGCCGGTGCGCCCCACGGTACATACCGCGGTGTTGCCCGCCACCGTGCCGGACAGGGCGACGGATTTTTTCGGTTTGGGTAGTGTGCTTTCTTCAGCCATTTCAGTTCTCCCGGTCAATGCAATCAATCGTTCCGTTTCGCCTCCCTCCCCCTTGCAGGGGGAAGGAGCTGTGTCATTCAGTCCCCTTCTCTGCAAACAGTCGATCCAGCTGCTGCTCGTAGGCGTGGTATCCGAGATAGTCGTACAGCTCCATGCGCGGCTGCATGTCGGCGATGACCTGTTGCTGCGAGCCGTCGGCGAGGATGTGCTGGTACACCTTCAGCGCGGTCTGGCTCATGGCGCGGAAGGCGGACAGCGGGTACAGCACCAACTGGATGCCGACGCCCGCAAGTTGTTCGGTGGTGAACAGCGGCGTCGCGCCGAACTCGGTGATGTTGGCCAGCACTGGCACTTTTACCGTGCGGGTGAACTCGGCGTACTGCTCCAGTGTGGTTATCGCCTCGGGGAAGATCATGTCTGCGCCGGCTTCGACGCAGGCTTGTGCGCGCTCGATGGCGGAACTCATGCCTTCCACCGCCAGCGCATCGGTGCGCGCCATGATGACAAAGCTCTCGTCCGTGCGCGCATCCACCGCTGCTTTTACGCGATCCATCATCTCCTGCTGGCTGACGATGGCTTTGTTCGGGCGGTGGCCGCAACGTTTCTGCATCACCTGGTCCTCGATGTGGAATCCGGCCGCACCGGCCTGCGCCACTTCGCGCGTGGCGCGCGCGATGTTGAAAGCGCCGCCCCAGCCGGTGTCGATGTCCACCAGCAGCGGCAGGTCGCTGGCGGCGGTGATGCGGCGCGTGTCTTCGCACACATCATGCAGCGTGGTGATGCCGAGGTCCGGGATGCCGAGCGAGGAAGCGGCCACGCCGCCGCCGGAAAGATACAGTGCCTTGTGTCCGCTCTTCTGCGCGAGGATGGCGCAATAAGCGGTGACGGCGCCGACGACCTGCAGCGGATGATTGTCCGCAACAGCTTGCCGCAGTTTCTGTCCGGGGGAGTTGGATGTATTCATTTGTATCGCCTCTGTTGGTAGGTCGGGTTTTACCCCGACGCTGTTTGTCAGGCTGAAGCCTGACCTACTTCCTCTTGATCGATCATCTCGCTGATGCTTTTCCACGCGCCCTGGATGTGGCGGCGCATCAGCAATTCGGCCAGTTCCCCGTCGCGCTGTTCCAGCGCGGCGACGATCTGGCGGTGCTGTTGCAATGCGGGTTTGGTGCGGGCTGCCTTGCGGCTGGTGCGGTAACGGCACATGCGCAGCAACTGGTATTGCTCGTTGCCGAGCTGGTCCATCAGCATCTGGTTGCGGCTGCCGCGCGCGATCTGGTAATGGAAGTCGAGGTCTCCCTCGCTTTGCGCATAGACTTTGCCGCCTTCTTTGGCGATCTGTCGTTCGTGGCGGTCGAGCAGTTTTCCCAGTTGTTCGATCTCCGCATCGGTCATCTGTGTCGCGGCGATGCGGCAGGCCATTCCTTCCAGCGCCTCGCGCACCGCGTACAGGTCGGAGAGAGTCTTGCGATCCAGCACCACCACGCGCGCCCCGGCGTTGGGTATGCGCGTGACCAGATGCATTCCTTCCAGGTGGCGCAGCGCTTCGCGCAACGGGCCGCGCCCCATGCCTAAACGCTCCGCCAACTCAGCTTCGTTCAGCTTCTGCCCTTGCGCCAGCTCGCCGGTGACGATGCTGTGCGCCAGCCGCTGGGTGGCGATGTCGGCCAAAGTGCTTTGTGGCGGTACGCTGATCAACATGGCCTCTTTCTTATTGTCGACAATGTGCGTGCATCCTAGCACTGTTCAGGAAAGAAATTGCAAGATATTTGTATTTATGTCGACAAAAAACTTGCGCGCTTGCGGAGTTGAGTGGGTAAGCGTTTGAAAAATAAAGGGGCAAAATGAAACAGCCCGCGCGCGGCGGGCTGTCCGGTCTGGCGTGTTTTGACTACCGGCGGCGGTAGGTGACGAAGTGGTATTGCAGCGGTTGCGGGGTTTCCTGGGAACGGATTTCGCGTGCTGTTTCCTGCCATGCGTTCCGGTCGAATGCGGGGAAATGCGCGTCGCCGTCCACATCCCGCGGGATCTCGGTGATGTAGAGAGTATCGGCCGCCGCAAGCGACTGCGCGTAGATGTCCGCACCGCCGACGATGAATATCTCGCTGTCGTTCGCACAGAGCTTGATCGCCTCTTGCAGCGAATGGGCGACAAGGCAGCCTTCAATTTTTAATGCCTTGTCGCGCGTGACGACCACCGTCGTGCGCCCCGGCAAGGGCTTGCCGATGGAGTCGAAGGTCTTGCGTCCCATGATCATGTGATGTCCCATGGTCAGCGCCTTGAAATGCTTCAGGTCTTCCGGGATGCGCCAGGGCAGGCTGTTGTTCACACCGATGGTGCGGTTTTGCGCCATGGCGACGATGAGGGAAAGTTTGGCTTGGTCAGTCACAGTTTGTCCTTGAGATTCCCTCTCCCGCCAGCGGGGGAAGGGAGTATTAATTCACCAACACAACGTGCCCATGCGCGAACTCTTCTTCTGCTGGTGCGATTCCATTCTGGCCACGACGTGGTCGAGCACGTCGATAGCATCCAGCACGAACGGTCCTTTGTTGAGCATGATGCATTCGGCGCGTTCGGCCATGGCCGCGTCGGTGACTTCGGCGCGCGAGGGCAGGTTTTCTTTAACCAGGCCTTCCAGCACCTGCGTCGCCCAGATCACCGGGATATGCGCCGATTCGCACAACCATAAAATTTCTTCCTGCGTTTCGGCGAGCTGTTCGTAGCCGATTTCAACCGCCAGATCGCCGCGCGCGATCATCACGCCGAACGGGTGTTTGCCCGCGCCGCGCACGATGATCTCTGGCAAATTGCGCAAGCCGTTTTTGGTTTCGATTTTGGCGACTATGCCCAGCTTGTCGGCAGCGCGCGCGTCCATCGCGTCCAGCAGCGTCTGCATGTCGGCGGCGGATTGGACGAAAGAATAACCGACGATGTCGGCATGCGCCGCGACGAAATCCAGGTCGGATAAATCTTTTTCGGTGAGCGCGGGCAAGGCCAGATTGCTGTCGGGAAAGTTGAGGCCTTTTCCCGCCATCAGCTTGGAGCCTGCCGCGTTGGCGCGCGTGACGCGCAGCAGCGCGCCTTGTTCGTTCAATGCTTCCACCACGGTGCTGATGTGGCCGTCGTCGATCAGCACGCGCTGGCCGACATTGATGTGGTCCAGCACAGCGGGCTGCGCGCAACTGATGTGCGCAGGCACGATGCTGTTGTCGGCCTCGTCGATCTCCGCCGGTTCGCCTGGCAGGGCTTCGCGCGTGAGCATCAGCAGGTCGCCGTCGCGCAACAAAATGGTCAGCGGCGTGGTCGCAACCGGCCCGATAAACGTTTCGAACACCGGATGGTTGTGTTTGATATGCGCGATATGTTTGAGCTGGATGTTTTCTTCCAGATACGCGGTGGCCTGGCACGAGGCGCGCACTTCGCTGTCGGACAAGCGCTCTTCCACGATCAGCGTTCCGTCTTTGCCGCGCAGGTCGATGAAGCTGATGTGGTCGTCTTTTTTCAGGCGGCGCACCCAGTCGGCATCCACGCCCAAACGCGCGGGCAGCCTGCGTCCCAGCCCGTCCTTGCCCGCGTTGCAGCCAGGCTTGCCGCCGCCGTCGAGAATCAGCGTGGCGGGCGCGACGATGACCCCGCGATTGTTGCGCAGCGGTTTGAGGTGTAACACCGTCTGCTCGCTGGCCAGCGCCCCGGTGCGTAATTTCGGCCCGGCCAAATCCATCATCACGCGGCAGTTGCGCCCCAGTTCCTGCGACGCGCGGCGCACGTGTTCTACCATCTGCAACCACACCTCGTGCGCATCGTGCGCGCAGTTGATACGCGCGCAATCCATGCCGCGCCGCACCAGCTCTTTGACCAACTCGAAGTCTGTCGCCGCCTCGCTCGGAAACGTCACCATGATGCGCACCGCGCGATGCTTGTGCGCCGCGCCGAACAGGCGGGTGGTGCGGTACGCCAGTTGCTGGCCGATCTCGTTGAAAGTTTGCGCGGCGGACAGCAGTTTTTTCAGTTGCGCAGGCTCGCCGGTCAACGCCCCCAGCGCGTGGATCACCGCATCCAGATTCGCCAGCACATGCCCTTCGCTGCGCCCCAGCGAAGACAGGCCGATGGCGGCCAGAATGTTTTGAATCTCGCGCAAATCGTGGCGGCGCAAGCCGATGTAAGCCGCCATATTGCTGGCAGAATCGGAAAACTCGGTGTTGTGGATATGCGGCTGCCAACGTTTCAGAAGACTCTGTTGAATCTTCTCGGCTTCGGCGCGGAAGTGTTTTAAGTCGAGCAGCAGCTTTGTGAGTTGCTGCTCGTCAATGGGAGTATCGGTAGGTTTGGTGAGGATCATTGGTGAGTCAAACTGCAACGGGCGCTTTGATCGCGAAATGCGGGTCGTAACCTTCCAGCGTGAAGTCCTCGAACCTGAAGCCAAGGATGTCTTTTACCTCCGGGTTGATCTTCATCGTCGGTAGCGGGCGCGGCGCGCGCGATAGTTGCAGCGAGGTCTGTTCCATGTGGTTGGAATACAGGTGCGCGTCGCCGAAGGTGTGCACGAAATCGCCTGCCTCCAGTTCGCATACCTGCGCCATCATCATGGTCAGCAGTGCGTAGCTGGCGATGTTGAACGGTACGCCGAGGAAGATGTCCGCGCTGCGCTGATACAGCTGGCACGAAAGTTTGCCGTCCGCGACATAGAACTGGAAGAAGGCATGGCAGGGTGCCAGCGCCATCTTGTCCAGCTCGCCTACGTTCCACGCCGAGACAATGATGCGGCGCGAATCGGGATTGTTCTTGATCTGCTCGACGGCGACCTTGATCTGGTCGATCACGCGGCCATCGACCGCCTGCCAGGAGCGCCACTGCTTGCCGTACACCGGCCCGAGGTTGCCGTTCTCGTCCGCCCACTCGTCCCAGATGGAAACGCCGTTCTCTTTCAGATATTTCGTGTTGGTGCTGCCCTGCAAAAACCACAGCAACTCGTGGACGATGGATTTCAGGTGGCACTTCTTGGTGGTGACCAGCGGGAATCCTTGCGACAAATCGAAGCGCATCTGGTAGCCGAACACGCTGGTGGTGCCGGTGCCGGTGCGGTCGGATTTATGGGTGCCGTGGTCCAGCACGTGCTGCATCAGGTCGAGGTATTGGCGCATGGAGTGACTCGTTGGGTTGCGGCGACTGGGAAGCATTTTTCAGGGGCGTAATGCTAGCACAGAGCAACAACCCGCCTTGTCTCACTGCCCGACAAACTGGAAAATCATGCCAAGCACGGCAGAGGCCGCGAGGACTTCGATAACGCCGCGCTTGTAGCGGAACAGTGCAACCGCCGCTGCCAGTGCGAGCACGACCGCCACCCAGTCGAACGTCCCGCCGAAACCCTGCGGCCACAGCACGTGGTAACCGAAGAACATGCCCAGATTCAGGATGACGCCGACGACCGCCGCCGTGATGGCGGTGAGCGGTGCGGTGAAATTGAGATCGCCGTGCGTGGTCTCCACCAGCGGGCCGCCCGCGAAGATGAACATGAACGAGGGCAGGAAGGTGAACCAGGTCACCAGCGTTGCAGCAAGCGCACCGGCCAGGAACAAGTCGTCCGGCCCGAACAGCGCATGCGTATAGCCGCCGATGAAGCCGACGAAGGCCACCACCATGATGAGCGGGCCCGGAGTGGTCTCGCCGAGGGCCAGGCCGTCGATCATCTGCGGCGGCGTGAGCCAGCCATAGTGGCCGACCGCGCCCTGATACACATAGGGCAGCACCGCATATGCGCCGCCGAAGGTGAGCAGCGCGGCCTTGGTGAAGAACCAGCCCATCTGTGTCAGCGTGTGGTCCCAGCCGAAAGTCAGCGTAAGCAGTCCCATCGGCAGCAGCCACAGCAGGCCGCCGAGCA
>JAVHSB010000330.1:0-6622 GCA_036171955.1 Sideroxydans sp. | reverse complement strand
TATGTCCTCAACGACGAGACCATCGCGGTGCTGACCCGGCAGGCGCAGTGTCACGCGGCGGCAGGAGCGGACATCGTTGCGCCTTCGGACATGATGGACGGTCGCATTGGCGCGGTGCGCGCAGCGCTGGACGCTGACAAGCGCATCCATACCCGCATCATGGCCTACTCCGCCAAATACGCCTCCAGCTTCTACGGCCCGTTCCGCGATGCGGTCGGTTCCAGCGGAAACCTGGGTTCGGGCAACAAGTACACTTACCAGATGGATCCGGCAAACTCCGATGAAGCTCTGTGGGAAGTCGGACTCGACCTGGAGGAAGGCGCGGACATGGTGATGGTCAAGCCCGGCATGCCTTATCTCGACATCGTGCGGCGCGTGAAGGACGAATTCCGCGCACCGACCTTCGTCTATCAGGTCAGCGGTGAGTATGCCATGCTGAAAGCGGCCGCACAGAACGGATGGCTGAACGAGGAGGCCTGCGTGCTGGAGGCATTGCTGGCATTCAAGCGCGCCGGCGCGGATGGCATCCTGACTTATTTTGCACTGGATGCGGCGCGCTGGCTGAAGAAATAAACCGGAGCGGCAGGCGCAATCCTGTTGTTTTCATTTTCGCCAGGATAGTCAGCCAGCTGTCATTGCAAACGGACTTGAAAATTTTACTTTCAAGCAACGAGCAGTGCCTCGACAGCTGCAATATCCGCATGGGTCTCGGGATGTCGGCTGCCGCTGTAGCGCGCATTTTCAGGCAGGACGATGAGGTGTATCGGCGTTCCGGACTGGGCGGTCAGCGTATAGCTCGGCACGGTTTCTTCGCGCCCCCCGATTTTCATTTTCCATTCCCCATCCTCGAATTCCAGCTCGTGCTTGAGTAAATACAGCAGCACGGCTTTGGCATCGTCACTGAACAGGATCAGATTGATATCCGAATCCTGCCTTGCGTTTCCGCTTAATACCGATCCGGTCAGATAGGGGTGGAAGGGTTCCAGCTGCTGCATGGCTGCAAGTGCTTCCTGTCGTAACTGCCGAAGGTTCTGCGTGTCGGAAGTTTGCTGGAACAGCGCCCGATAGTCGCGCAGGGCGGATTCAACTTCTATATCACTGGGCAAATGACGGGTTTCAATCGCCCCCAGTTGTTTGGCCGCCTTGCGCTTGGCAAAAGCAAAATCCGTGATTCCGCCTTCTGCGATCAGGCGTGCAGCCTGCTGCGCCAGTTGTTCGCGCATCAGGTCGCGACGAGGCAAGGCGGCTTTGCGCATCAGAAGAGCTGATCGCTGTCTTTTTCGGGCGGCTTGAAAAGTTCCGGCATAAAACTGTTGCTTTCAGGCGGCAAGAATTCTTCATAGAAATATTCGATTCTGTCACCTGCTGAATCGCGCAAACCCGCATCATTGATGTGCGCCGTGACAATGCCCGGGGGGGCGAGGTATTCGATCTCGGGTACATCCTTGAGCGCCATACCCATGTAGTCCATCCAGATGGGCAAGGCGGCACCGCCACCGGTTTCCCTTTCCCCGAGGCTGTGTGGATTGTCATAACCGACCCAGGTGATGGCCACCAGCGTGGGGTGGAAGCCACAGAACCATGCATCCATCGATTCGCTGGTGGTGCCGGTCTTGCCGGCCAGGTCATTCCGGCCCAGTTCCATGGCACGGATCGCGGTGCCATGCTTGACTACATCCTGCATCATGTTGACCATAATGAAATCATTGCGCGGATCCAGCACCTTTTCCGCATCCTTGCCGGCGACTACCGGTATGGTTTCGCTGACCACATTGCCTTGTCCGTCCTCGATGCGTTGGATCAGATAGGGCGTGATCCGGTAACCGCCATTCGCAAACACCGAGTATCCCCCCAGCATTTGCCAGGGCGTGACGGAAACAGCTCCCAGTGCCATGGTCAAATAGGGGCCGACCTTCTCACGATCGAAACCGAACTTGGTGACGTAGTCCTGTGCGTAATCCACCCCGATGGATTGCAGGATGCGAATCGAAACCAGATTCTTGGATTTTGTCAGCCCCTGGCGCAGGCGCATCGGACCTTCGAATTTACCCTCGTAGTTCTTGGGCTCCCATTGCTCGCCGCCCGTGTCCTTGAGGTCGATCACAAGGGGCGCATCGTTGATGACCGACGCCGGAGTAAAACCCTTTTCCAGCGCTGCTGAATAAATGAACGGCTTGAAACTCGAACCGGGTTGGCGCCATGCCTGGGTAACATGGTTATATTGGGTGCGGTTGAAATCGAAACCACCCGAGAGAGCATACACCGCGCCTGTTCGCGGATCGGCGGAAACAAAAGCGGCTTCGACCTGCGGAATCTGAGTGATGTTCCACGTCCCGGTGGAATCACGGCTGATCCGGATCAGCGAACCTTTGCGAATGCGGCGGTGAAGGGTACTTCCACCGGTCATGGCGAAACTCAATCCTGCGCCAGTGATGTCGATACGCTCACCGCCCTTGAGATAGGCATTGATACCCTTGCGGCTGGCACTCAACACAATGGCCGGAATCAACTCGCCATCGTTTTGCACATCCTGCAAAGCGGCATCCAGGAGGGCATCGGTGTCGTTCTTCTTGAGATCGACATAACCCTCTGGGCCGCGATAATCATGGCGCCGGTCATAGTCAAGCACGCCTTTGCGCAGTGCGGAATAGGCCGCTGCCTGATCCGCTGCCCGGATTGTGGTGTAAACACTGTAACCCTGGGTGTAAGCATCTTCCTGGAAACGGTCATACATGTCCTGGCGCACCATCTCGGCGACAAAACTGGCATTGACCGCAAAGTTTTGGTGATACACAGTCTGTCTGGTTTGCAGCGGCTCATGCAGGGCCATATCGAACTGATCCTGCCGGATATAACCCAGATCGAGCATGCGCCGCAAAATGTATTCTTGGCGGACTTTGGCGCGCGCAGGATTCACGACCGGATTATATGCGCCGGGTGCCTTGGGCAAGCCGGCCAGCATGGCCATTTCAGCAAGCGACAATTCGGAAAGAGATTTGGAAAAATACGCCTGCGCAGCCGCGCCGAAACCGTATGCGCGCTGTCCGAGGTAAATGTGGTTGATATAAAGCTCAAGGATCTGATCCTTGTCCAGATTGTGCTCGATCTTGAAGGCGAGCAGCATCTCGTTAAGTTTGCGGGAAAATGTCTTTTCGCGTGAGAGGAAGAAATTGCGTGCCACTTGCATCGTGATGGTGCTGGCGCCCTGCTTGACGCCGCCGGAGCTGAAGTTGGAAACGGCTGCGCGCATGACGCCGATGTAGTCAACACCGCCATGCTCGTAAAATCGATCATCCTCCGCTGCCAGAATGGCCGACTTCATCAATTGGGGCACCGCACTGATATCCACCAATTCCCGCCGCTCTTCACCGAATTCACCGATCAGGACCTTTTCCGCGCTGTAGATTCGCAGCGGCAACTTGGGGTGATAGTTGGTCAACGCATCAAGTGATGGCAGGCTGGGATAAGTCAGAATGGCCGCAAAGACAAGCAACAGAAGCGGCAGGAGCGGCAACAGGAGCAGGCCGAGAGCAGGATAGAACCACCAGCGAGAAGTCATGGCAAATAGATTTTTAAATGGGTATATCTAAAGATTATATCGTCCTTGGGCTGCAAAACAGGCATCCAGAAAAAACTTTACACCCGCGAGAGTTATTGCTAGGATTTAAACCACTTTATACGGAAGTGCGCTAACTATCCTATGATTAAAGGAAATTTCGACATCCCGTTAGATTTTCTGCAGACTTCCACGCCGCCCATGATAGGGGTGGATATCAGTTCGTCTGCGGTCAAGATGCTGGAGTTGAGTCAAGCGCCAAAAAAAGGAGGTCTGGTCGTGGAGCGTTATGCGATCGAACCGCTTCCTGCAGATGCCGTCAGCGACGGCAACATCAACAATCTGGATGCCGTATCCGAGGCTTTACAACGTGCCTGGAAGCGCATGGGTACGCGCATCCGCAATGTCAGCCTGGCTTTGCCTGCGGCTGCGGTTATCAGCAAGAAGATCATGCTGCCCGCAGGTTTGCGGGAAGACGACCTTGAGTATCAGGTTGAGACTGAAGCAAATCAATACATCCCATTCGCTCTGGATGAAGTGAATCTGGATTTTCAGGTCTTGGGCCCCTCGCCTGCGAATCCTGAAGAAGTCGAAGTCCTGCTGGCGGCATCGCGCAAGGTGAATGTCGAGGACAGGGTCGCGGCAGCCCAGGCCGCAGGCCTGCGTACGGTCGTGATGGATGTTGAGCCGTATGCAGCCGAAGCCGCGTTCGAGCAGATTCGATCGCAGCTTCCCGGGGGCGCGGCTGACCAGTGCATTGCAGTCGTTGATATCGGCGCCAGTGTGATGAATGTGAACGTGTTGCGCAATGGCCAGTCGGTTTACGCGCGTGACCAGCAAGTAGGAGGTGCGCAACTGACCCAGCAAATCCAGGCCGCCTTCGGCCTGACGGCGGAAGAGGCTGAAGCCGGCAAGCGCAACGGCGGTTTGCCGGAGAATTACGAAAGCGATGTGCTGGCCCCCTTCCGTGAAAATCTGGCGATGGAAATCGCGAGGGCGCTCCAGTTCTTCTTTACATCCACCCAATACAACGAAGTCGGCTATGTGGTCCTCGCCGGGGGTTGCGCGGCCCTGCCCGGACTGGATGAGGCGGCGGCTACGCGCACTCAAGTCAGCACACTGGTGGCCAATCCTTTCCAAATGATGTCCTTGTCCAGTCGCATCAAGCCGCGCCAGTTGCAGGCAGATGCTCCAGCCTTGATGATTGCTTGCGGTTTGGCGATGCGGAGGTTTGATCCATCATGATACGCATTAATTTATTGCCCCATCGCGCAGAGAAAAGGCGCGCCAAGCAATTGCAGTTTGTCGTGCTCAGTGTGCTGTCGCTCGTGCTTGGGGCGGTCATGGTTGGTTTGGTGCATGTGGCCATCAGCACCCAGATTTCCTATCAGGAGCGCCGCAATGCATACCTGAAGCAGGAAACCGCAGTGCTGGACAAACAGATCGCAGAAATCAAGAAATTGAGAGAGCAGACCCAGTCGTTGCTGGCGCGCAAGAATGTGGTCGAGAACCTTCAATCGACACGCTCCGACGTGGTGCACCTGCTTGACCAGATGTTGCGCATCTTGCCGGAAGGCGTGTATCTCAAATCGATACGCCAGACCGGCTTGCGCATCAGCATGATCGGGTACGCACAATCCAATGCGCGGGTTTCGACATTGATGCGTTCGATCGAGGATTCGCCATGGCTGGATACGCCAAGCTTGGTGGAAATTCATGCGACAACGGTGGGCGGAACGAGGTTGAACGAGTTTTCGCTCAACTTCAATCTGACCAGACAAGCCACCCAGCCTGCTGTGCCATCCGCCAGCAAGGGCAAGTAAAGGTTGAGGTACGCAGATGAACTTTCTTGAAGAACTAAAGAATATCGATCCGAAAAAGCCGGGGAACTGGCCATGGCTGGTAAAGTTGTCGGCATTCGTTTCGATCTTCGTAGTGGTCGTGGCAGCCGGTGCGTTCCTGGACTGGAAAGATCAATATGAAAGCCTGAAGTCGGTCGAGCAGGAAGAGGTGTCCTTGAAGGAAACTTACTTATCCAAGAAGAGTGAGGCAATCAATCTGGATATCATCAAAAAGCAACTGCTTGAAACGCAGCAATCCTTTGGTGCGCTGCTGAAGCAATTGCCAAGCAAGTCCGAAATGGACGCCCTTCTTACTGATATCAATCAGGCCGGACTGGGCCGCGGTTTGCAGTTCGAGTTGTTCCGTCCCGGAGCCGAAGTCCAGACCGGCGTGTTCACCGAACAGCCTATCGCTATTAAGGTGACCGGCAGTTATGACGACCTCGGCAATTTTTCCAGCGACGTTTCTCAATTGCCGCGCATCGTTACCTTGAACGACATCAAAATTTCACCCCTCGGCGGCAACGCCGTAGCGCCAAACAGTTTAAGTCTGGAGGCGACTGCCAAGACATACCGCTATCTTGATGAGAATGAGCTCGCGGCGCAAAAGCGGGCGGCACAGGCGGTGAGGAAGAAAAAATGAAAGCCACCCTATCGTTGATGTTGGTTACGTTGCTGCTTTCCGGATGCGGCGGGGAGGAGTTTCAGGACTTGCGCGACTTTGTGAACAACGCTGGGGCCGATATGCGCGGCAAGGTTGCCCCTCCTCCTGACATCAAGCCCTATGAGCCTTTCGCCTATGAAAACACGGCGGGATTGCCTGACCCATTTCGTCCACGCAAGGCGGAGGCGCACGGCAAGGGCGGCTCTGGACTGAACCAGCCCGACTTCAGTCGGCCCAAGGAAGAATTGGAGGAATACCCCCTGGAAAGCCTTAAATTGGTCGGCTATCTCTATCAAAAAGGGGTCGGCCATGCAGTCATCCGCTCGGCGGAGGGCAAGATCTACCGGGTCAAGGCGGGGAATTATATCGGCCTCAATTTTGGCCAGATTACTTCCGTTGGCGAGACCGAAATCAAAGTAAAAGAAATGGTGCAGGACAGTGCGGGTGACTGGACGGAAAGAGAAAGCAGTCTGCAATTGGCCGAATGATTAGGAGCGAAAACATGAAACAACACGAAATGATGTCGCACAAATTCTTCCGATTGTTCGCAATCGTTTTTGC
>JAVHSB010000329.1:0-6676 GCA_036171955.1 Sideroxydans sp. | reverse complement strand
CTTTTTTCGCTGCCGGTTTCTTGGCGGCTACTTTTTTCGCTGCCGGTTTCTTGGCTGCGGGTTTGGCTTTTTTCGCTGCTACCATTTCAACCTCCTGTATGAAAGTTAATGAAGAACAACACCAACTACACCTTCAGCACACCAAGTTGCAGCATGCATGAAGCCCTTGTGAAAAAGGCTGCAAAAAGCAGCCTTTTTCAAATCCCCAATTCGATACCGACGCGCGATACGTCCCATATTGCGCAACGCGCACCTCGAAATTGTTCCGGCAGCTACGACTCGCAAGCATTGTTCGCATTAACGTATTGTGCAATTGAGCTTCCCCCGTTTGCGTAGCAAAAGTCAGTCCCAAGACAATGTGCCGCCAGTCTGATACTCGGTCACGCGCGTCTCGAAAAAATTCTTTTCCTTCTTCAAATCGATCATTTCTGCCATCCATGGGAAGGGATTGGCAGCACCCGCGTAGAGTACATCAATCCCGATTTGCTGACAGCGGCGATTCGCGATGAAGCGCAGATATTCCTTGAACATTCCCGCGTTCAGACCAAGCACGCCTCGCGGCATGGTGTCCTCTGCGTAGCGATATTCCAGTTCGACCCCTTTCTGGATCAGACCTCGAATCTCCTCGCGGAATTCCGCCGTCCACAAGTGCGGATTTTCGAGCTTGATCTGGTTGATGACATCGACACCGAAATTCAAGTGCATGGACTCATCGCGCAAGATGTACTGGTACTGTTCGGCCGCGCCGGTCATCTTGTTTTGCCGGCCCAGGGCCAATATTTGCACGAAACCAACATAGAAAAACAATCCTTCCATGATGCAGGCAAATACGATCAGGCTGCGCAACAGTTTCTGGTCGTTTTCCGGGGTGCCAGTCTTGAAATCGGGGTTGGTCAGCACATCGATGAAAGGCAGCAAAAACTCGTCCTTGGCACGTATGCTCGGCACCTCGTGATACATATTGAATATCTCGCCCTCATCCAGCCCCAGACTTTCGACAATGTACTGGTACGCATGGGTATGGATCGCCTCTTCAAATGCCTGCCGCAGCAGAAACTGGCGGCATTCCGGATTGGTAATGTGGCGATAGGTGCCGAGGGCGATGTTGTTTGCCGCCAGACTATCTGCGGTGGTGAAAAAACCGAGATTGCGTTTCACCAGGCGGCGCTCGTCATCGCTCAAGCCATTCGGGTTTTTCCAGAGCGCGATGTCCGCAGACATGTTGACTTCCTGGGGCATCCAGTGGTTGGCACAACCCGCCAGATATTTTTCCCATGCCCATTTGTACTTGAACGGTACCAGCTGGTTGACATCGGCACTGCTGTTGATGATGCGCTTGTCCTCAACGCGGATACGACCGCTGGAAGTCGCGGCAACCGTATAGACCTGCTCGGTGCCGGCAGCGCCTTGCAGGTCGTGCGCCGGATGCAAAGAGGGCATCACCGCACTGGCGCCGGATGTGATTTCGTCTTCAAAGTTCAGCATCAAAGTTCCTCTGATTCGTTCTTGGCTGATTACGCGCATTCCCCGGACAATTTCCCGGCATCACTGGCAGGCTTCGCACTCGGGGTTGTCGATGGAGCAAAACTTGGTTTCCTCCACCGCCGACGCGGATGCCTCAACCGCACTGCTGGACACGGCATTCAGCGATCCGGCTCGCGAGGTGGATTTCTCCGCCGAGGTCGCACCCAGTGTGCGCAGGTAATAGGTCGTCTTCAAGCCGCGCATCCAAGCCAGCTTGTAGGTTTCATCCAGCTTGCGCCCGGAAACGCCTGACATATAGATATTCAGCGACTGCGCTTGATCGATCCACTTCTGCCGGCGCGATGCAGCTTCGATCAGCCACTTCGGCTCTATCTCGAAGGCCGTGGCATACAAAGTACGCAGCTCGGACGGTACGCGGTCGATCCTGGTCAGGCTGCCATCGAAATACTTGAGGTCAGCCACCATCACTTCGTCCCACAGACCAAGCTGTTTAAGATCAGCCACCAGATGTTCGTTGATTACCGTGAATTCGCCGGACAGATTCGATTTCACAAAGATATTCTGGTAGGTCGGTTCAATGCAGGCCGAAACCCCGATGATGTTGGAAATGGTCGCGGTCGGCGCAATCGCCACACAGTTCGAGTTGCGCATGCCGTGTTGTTTGATCCGGGCGCGCAATGCATCCCAATCCATGCTGGCCGAGGTATCCACCTCGACATAGCCTCCACGCTGTTCGCGTAGCAGGTTCAGACTGTCCTGCGGCAGGATACCCTTGTCCCACAGGCTGCCGCGATAGGACGCATAACGACCGCGCTCTTCCGCCAGCTCGGTCGATGCCCAATAGGCGAAATAACAGACCGCCTCCATCGAACGGTCGGCGAACTCTACCGCCGCTTCCGATGCGTATGGCACGCGCAGCGTATGCAGGCAGTCCTGGAAACCCATGATGCCGAGCCCTACCGGACGGTGCTTCAGGTTCGAGTTACGCGCCTTGCCCACCGCGTAGTAATTGACGTCAATCACGTTATCCAGCATGCGCATTGCGGTGCGCACTGTGCGCTGCAGCTTGCCCTGATCGATGACGCCGTCTGCCGTCAGGTGGGCGGCCAGGTTCACCGACCCCAGGTTACACACGGCAATCTCGTTCACGGAAGTGTTCAGCGTGATCTCGGTGCACAGATTGGAGCTATGCACCACGCCCACATGCTGCTGCGGACTGCGGATATTGCAGGGGTCCTTGAAATTGATCCACGGATGTCCGGTCTCGAACAGCATGGTCAGCATCTTGCGCCACAGGCTTTGTGCCGGGACTTTCTTGAACAACTTGAGCTGGCCACTGGCGGCTTGGGCCTCGTAATCCAGATAGGCCTGTTCGAACGCCGCACCGAACTTGTCATGCAAGTCAGGACAATCGGAGGGTGAGAACAATGTCCATTCGCCCCCTTCCATCACGCGCTTCATGAACAGGTCTGGGATCCAGTTTGCCGTGTTCATGTCGTGCGTACGACGGCGGTCGTCGCCTGTGTTTTTGCGAAGATCCAGGAACTCTTCGATATCGAGGTGCCAGGTTTCGAGATAGGCACAGACGGCGCCCTTGCGCTTGCCGCCCTGATTCACCGCCACAGCGGTATCACTTACCACCTTAAGGAACGGCACCACGCCCTGCGACTTGCCGTTGGTGCCCTTGATGCGGCTACCGAGCGCACGCACATTGGTCCAATCATTTCCCAGACCGCCCGCAAACTTGGACAGCAGCGCATTTTCCTTCAGCGCCTCGTAGATGCCATCCAGATCGTCCGACACCGTGGTCAAATAGCACGAAGACAGCTGCGAACGACGCGTGCCGGAGTTAAACAGGGTGGGAGTCGAACTCATAAAATCAAAACTCGACAGCAGTCGATAGAACTCGATGGCGCGTGCCTCGCGCTCCACTTCGTTCAATGCCAACCCCATCGCCACGCGCATGAAAAAGGCCTGTGGCAGTTCTATGCGCCGGTCCTCGATGTGCAGGAAATAACGGTCATACAGGGTCTGCAAGCCAAGATAATTGAACTGCAGGTCGCGCTCGGCTTCCAGCGCAGCAGCGAGGCGCGCCAGGTCAAAACGTCCCAGCTCCTCGTCCAGCAACTCCGCCTCGATACCGCGCCTGATGAAATCGGGGAAATATTCGGCGTAGCGCTCACCCATTTCAGACTGGACCACTTCTGCGCCGAGAATTTCACAGCAGATGTTGTTGAGCAACAGTCGCGCCGTAACAAAGCTGTATGCCGGATCCTGTTCGATCAGCGAGCGCGCCGCGAGTATGGCGCACTTGCGCACTTCAGCAATGGCTACGCCATCATACAAATCCTTCAAAGTGAGACGGATGATTTTGTCCGCCTCGACCGCATCGCCCAGGCCGGCGCAGGCGGCTCTAATCTTTTCGGACAAGGCATTCACGTCCAGGGGCTTGGTCATGCCTCCATCGACCACATTCAGAACCGGCGCGACAACCGCCCCGCCCTTCGCGCGCTCACGGTTGCGCTGCTCCCGATACAGCACGTAGGCACGCGCCACATCGTGCTCACCCGAGCGCATCAGCGCCAGCTCGACCTGATCCTGAATGTCCTCGATGTGGAAAGTTCCGCCGTGCGGTTGACGACGCAACAGTGCCGTCACCACTTGTGCGGTCAACTGTTCCACCATTTCGCGCACGCGCGCAGAGGCCGCACCCTGACCGCCATTGACTGCAATGAAAGCCTTGGTCAGCGCAATCGATATCTTGGACGGCTCAAATGCAACCACAGCGCCGTTGCGGCGAATGATTTTGTATTGATCGAGGGACAAAACATTTGATTCCGACGGCATTACCGAGCCGGATGCAGAACGTGCAACCGCGGATAAGGACACAGAAGATGCAACACCTTGAGCCACTTGCAACATGTATTTCCCCCTGAATCTTTAGCGCCAGTGCGATTCCCCACCGCAAAAGCTGAAAAACAAATAACACTATATATAGTGGTTTAACAGCTGAATTTCGCTAATTCTAGTAGGAGATGAAATTTATGCAAGCGGAATTTTGGCCTATATATTTTTTACGCTGGCGCGTTCACCCGCACCCCGGCACGCACCAAGATAACGTCTCCATTCGAACAGCGGGCCGGGATCGGTTTTGCGGCCTGGCGCGATATCGGCATGCCCGACGATAGCGCGGATGGGATAGCGACGCTGCAGGCGCCGCGTCAAACGGATTAGCGCGTGATATTGGGAATCGGTAAAGGGCTCGCTGTCGCAACCCTCCAGCTCGATCCCGATCGCAAAATCGTTGCAGCGCGCACGCCCCTGCCATTGCGAGACACCCGCATGCCAGGCGCGGTAGCCGCACCCCACGAACTGGAGGATAGCGCCGTCGCGCCGCACCAAAAAATGTGCCGAGACATGCAATCCTTGCAGTTGCGCATAGTAGGGATGCGCCTGGTAATCCAGAGTATTGGTGAATAACTGGCAGATGCCCGGCCCGCCAAACTCATCCGGCGGAAGACTGATGCTGTGGATCACCAGGAGTGAAATGGGTGTGCGAGCCGACCGTTTGTCGAAATTCGGCGACGGCAAGCGGCAAACGCCGCTGAACCAGCCGGATGCGTCAGGCCTCATTCGAGACATCCCGTTCCGTGATGGCAAGCCGCTCCATCCGATAGCGCAGGGCGCGGAAAGTGACGCCGAGTATCCTGGCCGCCGCTGTCCGGTTGAAATTGGTTTGCCGCAGCGCCCCGATGATCGCCTCGCGCTCGACCCGATCCAGATAGTCGGTCAGTGGATAATTGCCACCGGCCGGTGGGACGGCATCCTCGGTCAGGGCCGGGGTCAATTGCAGGTCGGCGGGCTCTATGGTGTCGCCTTGGCAGAGCGCAACCGCCCGTTCAAGGATGTTTTCAAGCTCGCGCACATTGCCCGGGAAAGCGTAGGCTGCCAGCGCCTGCAGCGCCGCAGCGGAAAATACGATCTTGCCGCTACGGTCGATCCGCGCCAGCAGCGCAGCGGCCAGTGCCGGCACATCCTCCCTGATTTCGCGCAAAGCAGGCATGTGCAGGGTAATCACGTTAAGGCGGTAATACAGGTCTTGCCGGAATTGGCCTTGTTGCACGCATTGCCCCAGATCCCGATGGGTCGCGCTCAAGATGCGCACATCCACCCCCTCTTCTTCCGCCGCACCGACCCTGCGCACGCGTTTCTCCTGGATCGCGCGCAGCAGTTTGACCTGCATCGGCAGCGGCAGCTCCGCGACTTCGTCGAGGAACAATGTGCCCTGATGCGCCGCCTGGAACAGGCCGTCCTTGTCCTTGTCGGCACCACTGAAGGCGCCCTTGCGATAGCCGAAAAATTCGCTTTCCATCAATTGTTCGGGAATCGCGCCGCAGTTGACCGGGACGAATAGCTGGCCGCAGCGTGCGCTGTGCGCGACGATCAGGCGCGCCGCCAGCTCCTTGCCGCTGCCGGACTCGCCGCTGATATGCACCGGCGCCTGACTGCGCGCCACGCGCTCGATCAATTCGCGCACCTGCCGCATGGCCGGGGCATTGCCCAATAATTCGCCCGCAGTGCTGTCGATGCGGCTGCGGCAGGCCGGCAGGCGCAACGCCGAATTGATCAAGGCGCGCAATTGTTCGAGCGAAACCGGCTTGGCCAGATAATCGAACGCGCCCGCCTTGAGTGCTGCCACCGCGTTTTCCAGATTGCCGTGGGCTGTGATCACTGCCACCGGCACATCCAGATTCCGCTCCGCGATATGGCGCACGATGTCCAGTCCGCTACCATCCTGCATGCGCATATCGGTCAGGCAGAGCGAAAAATCCTGCTCGCCCAGTGCGCGCTGTGCGGCGGCGACATTCGTGGCGCGCGTCACCTGCAATCCCATGCGCAGCAACGCCAGTTCGAGCAACTCCAGAATGTCCGGCTCGTCATCCACGATCAACACGTTCTGTATCGCGCCACTCACGTTATTCTCCCTGTTTGCTTCCCGGCGCGGAAAAGGTGATGCGGAAACAGGCCCCGCTCATTTCCCCACGCCGGTATTCGATGCGCGCGCCATTCGCCTCGCACAGCTGCCGGGCAATATACAAGCCCAGACCGGTACCGCGACTATCCGTGGTATAGAAAGGTTCGAACAGTTTCGGCAAGGCTTCGCGCGCCACACCCGCGCCATCGTCTTCGC
>JAVHSB010000328.1:0-6685 GCA_036171955.1 Sideroxydans sp. | reverse complement strand
TTCTCGCGAATCTCGTCGAGAGTCTTGCAGTCGATGCAGAGCGTTGCGGTCGGCCTGGCTTCAAGCCGGCTCAATCCGATTTCCACGCCGCAATTGTCGCAGTAGCCATAATCGCCGGCATCGATGCGGGCCAGCATTTTGTCTATGTTCTTGATCAGCTTGCGTTCCCGGTCGCGATTCCGCAATTCCAGACTCATGTCCGATTCCTGTGTGGCGCGATCATTGGGGTCGGCAAAAACGGTGGCTTCGTCCTGCATGGTATGAACCGTGCGGTCGATATCCTGACCCAGGCTTGCCTTGATTCCGGCTAGGACGGCACGGAAATGGGCCAACTGTTTCGAGTTCATATATGCCTCGCCCTTTTTTTCCTTGTAAGGAGCGACTGTCTTGTTCACTTGCACTGGCATGGGGTAATTCTCCAATAAGGGCTGAGATGCTGAAATTTTCGAGCGCGCTTTAATATCAGAAAGCATAGACCATCGCAACCACAAAATTCACTGGAGCTCCAACTATATAATATCAACTCCTTGTTTTTGCAACATATTGACTAGCGAGATCAATGGCAGTCCGATGAGTGCATTGGGGTCGCTGCCCTCTATCTGCTCAATCAGGGCGATGCCGAGTCCTTCGGATTTGGCACTTCCCGCGCAATGATAAGGCTGTTCCTTGTGCAGATAGCGCTCAATCTGTTGATCGCTCAAATGGCGAAACTTGACTCTGGTTTCGACGACCTCGGACTCGGCGTGGCCGGTTTGTGTGTCGAGCAAACTCAAGGCTGTATGGAAAATGACGGTGTTGCCGCGCATGGCACGTAACTGGGCCGTTGCATTTTCATGCGTCATGGGTTTGCCCAGTTGCGCACCGTTCAGCAGCGCGACCTGATCTGAACCAATGATCAAGGCCCCTGGAAACCGAGGGGCGACAGCACGCGCTTTCATTTCGGCCAGTCGGAGAGAGGTTTGTCTTGCATCCTCGCCGTCAAGCGGGGTCTCGTCCACCTCAGGGGCAATTGTTTTGAAGGGTATCTGCAGGGTGGAGAGGAGCTGGCTCCGGTATTTCGACGTGGAGGCCAGAACAATAGTTTTACTATTCAAGATTTTCCTTGTTGCACAACTTTGACAGGGGAGTGACGAATATATATCATGCGCGCCTCATGTTTGCACGGCCTTTGATCGATGGCGTCGACTTTGCCTTGAATGGCAAGGAATTGCGCGGGAATTTGGCGCTGGATACCCTGCCACGGCTGGAAGAAGTTCTCGCGGATGCGCAAGGAAATATCGCTTACGTCATCCGCGGTTCCCGTGAAAGGGAGCGGCTGATGCTTGAAATCGAGTTGCACGGCGATTGCCATTTGCAATGCCAGCGTTGTCTGGGCGCCTGGGTTTATCCGGTGGCGATTTCAAATACGCTACGTCTGGTGCAGGCCGCCATGATCGATGCGGTCGATACGGACGAGGAAATCGAATGTATCGAGCAGTCATCGCAGATTGACGTGTTGTCGCTGCTTGAGGATGAACTGTTGCTGGGCATTCCTTACGCCCCCAGACATCCGGAAGGTGAATGCGAACCACCGGCAACAGATATTAAGCAGCCCGCCAACCCGTTTTCGGTGCTGGCAGGTATCAACAAGAAGCGGCAATAGAAGGTTTTTTTCGAGGAGTTATCATGGCAGTTCAGCAAAACAAGAAGTCCCCATCCAAGCGCGGCATGCATCGTGCGCATGACTTTCTGACCAATCCGGCGCTGGCAGTCGAGCCTTCCACTGGCGAGCCGCACCTGCGTCACCATATCAGCCCCAGCGGTTACTACCGCGGCAAGAAGGTTGTCAGCACCAAAGGCGAGTAATCTGCCTGACCAATTTCAAGCCGCCATCAGTCGGATTGACGTGCGACCTGTAGTTTATTTTCCGATATTGAGGATTGCCAAGTGGATGTAACGATAGCCATCGACGCCATGGGCGGCGATCATGGCGTGTGCGTCACCGTCCCGGCGGCAGTTTCCTATCTCAAGCAGCATCCTGGCGACAAAGTTGTTCTGGTTGGCCTGGCTGAAGAGATAGGTGATGAGTTGCGCGCAGCGGGGATTCCCGCCGATCATCCGCGCCTGCAAATACATGCGGCGACCGAGGTCGTGGAGATGGATGAACAGCCCCAGTCCGCCCTGCGCGGGAAAAAAGATTCTTCCATGCGGGTTGCCATCAATCTCGTCAAGTCGGGCGAGGCCGCCGCATGCGTCAGCGCCGGCAATACCGGAGCTTTGATGGCTACGGCGCGTTATGTGCTGAAAACTCTGCCTGGAATTGACCGTCCCGCAATTGCCTCTTTCCTGCCAACCCGCGCGGGCCAAGTGTGCATGCTCGATCTCGGCGCCAATGTGGATTGCACCGCGGAGCATCTGCTGCAGTTCGCGCTGATGGGCAGTACGCTGGTGGCAGCGCTTGAACAGCGCGAGAATCCCACTGTTGGCCTCCTTAATATTGGGAGTGAAGACATCAAAGGTAACGAGGTGGTCAAGCAGGCGGCCGAGCTGCTTCAGGGCAGCGACCTCAATTTCTACGGCAACGTAGAAGGAAACGACATTTTCAATGGCGTCACCGATGTCGTGGTGTGTGATGGTTTTGTCGGAAATGTGGCGCTCAAGACGGCCGAAGGTGTAGCCAAGATGATGGGCGGATTCCTGAAGGAGGGTTTCAGCCGCAACCTGTACAGCAAGATTTCCGGTCTGGTGGCTTTACCTGTGCTGAAAGCCTTCAAGAAGAGGTTGGATCATCGGCGTTACAATGGCGCCAGTTTCCTCGGCCTGAAAGGCATTGTGGTGAAAAGCCACGGTTCGGCCGATGCCTTTGCTTTTCAGTGCGCAATCGAGCGCGCGGCGGAAGAGGCCCGGCAAGGGATGCTGGCGCATATCAGCGAGCATGTCGAAAAATGGCATAACGCACGCCATTCAAACTAGGAGTCTAGATTGATTTATTCCAGGATCATCGGCACCGGAAGCTACCTGCCCGCAAAAACCCTGACCAATCAGGATCTCGAAAAAATCGTCGAGACCTCGCATGACTGGATCATGTCGCGCAGCGGAATCGAGGAGCGCCACATTGCGGCCGACGGCGAAATGACCAGCGATCTGGCGTTGCATGCCAGTCGCAGGGCGATCGAGGCGGCAGGGATTGCCCCCGACGAGATCGACCTCATCATTGTGGCCACCACTTCTCCGGACATGCCTTTCCCCAGCACTGCCTGCATCTTGCAGGACAAGCTGGGTATCAAGAATGGGTCTGCGGCGTTTGATCTCCAGGCGGTTTGCGGGGGGTTCGTTTTTGCGTTGAATACTGCCGACCTTTACATTAAGGGAGGGCAAGCCAGTACCGTTCTGGTGGTGGGTGCGGAAGTCTTGTCCCGTATGCTGGATTGGCAGGATCGCACAACCTGCGTCCTGTTCGGGGATGGCGCCGGCGCTGTCATTCTGCGCGCCTCCGATAAACCCGGGGTCGTCGCTACAAAACTTCATTCCGACGGTTCATACCGCAATCTGCTGAAGGCAGACCCCAAGATCGGCATGGATGGTCAGGCAGTTTTCAAGTTTGCAGTCAATGTGTTGGCTGATGTTGTCGATGAATTGCTTGAAGAGCAGAAGCTGCTTGGAACCGATATCGACTGGCTGGTGCCCCATCAGGCCAATATACGCATCATCGAGGCGACCGCAAGGAAGCTGGGCCTGAAAATGGACAATGTGATCGTGACGGTGGCAGGGCACGGCAATACTTCTGCCGCCTCGATCCCTCTCGCTTTGGATACGGCAGCGCGCGATGGTCGCATCAAGCCCGGGCAGAAGATCCTGATCGAGGCGATCGGCGGGGGCTTTACCTGGGGCGCCGCCCTTATTCACTGGTAATCATCAAGATGACTCAATTCGCATTTGTTTTCCCCGGTCAGGGTTCACAGTCGCGCGGCATGATGGACGGCTATGCCGGACTCAAGGCTGTGCGCGACACATTCACCGAGGCTGCCGATGTGTTGCAACAGGATCTGTGGCAACTCGCCGCAGTCGGAACCGACAGTGAGCTGAACGCCACGGTCAACACGCAACCGCTCATGTTGACGGCCGGTGTGGCCGTGTATCGGGCATGGCAAGCGCAGGGCGGGCCTCAACCCGTCCTCATGGCTGGTCATAGCTTGGGTGAATACACGGCATTGGTGGCTGCCGGTGCGCTGGATTTCTCGGCCGCACTTCCGCTGGTGCGTTTCCGCGCCGAATGCATGCAGGAAGCCGTCCCCGAAGGGAAAGGCGGCATCGCCGCAATTCTCGGTCTGGATGACGATACGGTGCGTGCCGTCTGTGTCGAAGGCGCTCAAGGCGATGTTCTGGAAGCGGTCAACTTCAATTCCCCGGGTCAGGTCGTCATTGCCGGGGATCGCACAGCGGTAGAGCGCGGCATGCAGATCGCCAAGGACAAGGGAGCCAAGCGCGCGCTGATGCTGCCAATGAGCGTTCCCTCCCATTGCAGCCTGCTTAAGGGGGCTGCTGAAAGATTGCGCGCCTACCTGGCAACCATCCCGGTCAAATCGCCGTCCATCCCCGTCATCCATAACGCCGATGTCGTTGCGCACAGCGACCCTGATGCCATCAGGGATGCGCTGGTCAGGCAATTGTTTTCTCCGGTACGCTGGGTCGAAACCGTGCGCTATTTTGGAAGTCAGGGAATCACGCACAATGTCGAGTGTGCCCCGGGCAAGATCCTGGCCGGTCTGAACAAGCGGATCGACACAACTCAACAGGCACTGGCCATCAATGATGGCGAGGCATTGAAGGCCGCTCTGGCTGTTTTGGCATAAAGGTGAACAACATGGCACTGCAAGGGAAAACCGCTCTGGTAACCGGCGCTTCACGCGGCATCGGACAGGCAATCGCACTTGAACTCGGCAAACAGGGGGCGCTCGTCATTGGAACCGCGACCACGGAAAAAGGCGCCCAGGCCATCAGTGCTTACCTCGCCCAGGCCGGGGTGAGAGGGATGGGATTGACGTTGAACGTGAACGACCAGTCGCAGATCGAGCAGGCTCTTGACGCCATTCGCGCCCAATTTGGCGAAGTGGGGATACTGGTCAATAACGCGGGCATCACCAAGGACAATCTGCTGGCGCGCATGAGCGATGAAGAATGGGATGATGTACTGGCAACCAACCTTAAATCGGTTTTCCGCCTGTCCCGCGCCGTGTTGCGCGGCATGATGAAGGCCAGAACGGGCCGCATCATCAATATCTCCTCGGTTGTCGGCAGCATGGGCAACCCGGGGCAGGCCAACTACGCTGCCTCCAAGGCGGGCATGGCGGGCTTCTCGAAATCCCTGGCCCAGGAAATCGGCAGTCGCAACATCACAGTGAACTGTGTTGCTCCTGGTTTCATCGACACGGATATGACTTTGGCTCTGGGCGAGGATCAGCGCGCCAAACTGATCGAGAGCGTTCCCCTGAAAAGACTGGGTTTGCCGGCGGATGTGGCGGCAGCCGTCGCTTTTCTGGCGGGGCCGGGCGCAGCTTACATCACCGGGGTAACCCTGCATGTCAATGGCGGCATGTATATGGAATAGGGCAGTTTTGAATTTGTGGCAAGTTTGGTAGAATGGCCGCGCTTTTTGTACTTTAACTTTAAGGGAGCAATGGAATGTCCAACAACGAACAACGTGTCAAAAAAATCGTCGCAGAGCAATTGGGCGTCAATGAGTCTGAAGTCAAGAACGAATCTTCATTCGTGAATGACTTGGGTGCGGATTCCCTGGACACGGTTGAACTGGTAATGGCGCTGGAAGAAGAATTCGGCGTTGAAATCCCCGATGAAGACGCGGAAAAGATCACGACCGTTCAGGAAGCCCTGAACTATGTGAACACGCATTCCAAGTAATTTCCTGTTTTCTCTTTGAGTATCGGAGTCCAGCTTGACTAAACGCAGAGTCGTTGTGACCGGCCTTGGTGCCGTCACGCCCGTCGGTGTCGGAGTAGCGGAAACCTGGCGCAACATCGTCGCCGGGAAATCCGGCATTGGCCGCATCACACGCTTCGATCCTTCGGCTTTTGCCTGCCAGATCGCCGGGGAAGTCAAGGATTTCGATGTGACTCAATTCATCCCCGCCAAAGATGCGCGGCGCATGGATCGTTTCGTTCATCTGGGATTGGCCGCCGGTATCGAGGCGTTCAAGGATTCCGGGCTCGAGATCAACGAGCACAATGCCGATCGAATCGGCGTCTGTATCGGTTCAGGCATCGGCGGATTGCCTTCCATCGAGGAAACGCAGAACGATTATCTGGCGGGCGGTCCGCGCAAGATATCCCCGTTCTTCATCGCCGGTACCATCATCAACATGATTTCCGGCAATCTTTCCATCCTGTTTGGTCTGAAAGGACCGAACTTTGCAGTTGTCTCGGCCTGTTCGACCGGAACGCACAGTATTGGTGAAGCCATGCGCATGATCCAGTACGGTGACGCCGATGCGATGGTGGCCGGCGGGGCGGAGTCCGCTGTGTCCCCCTTGGCCATTGGCGGCTTTGCCGCGTCGCGCGCGCTGTCAACACGCAACGATGATCCGACCACTGCAAGCCGTCCCTGGGATAAGGATCGAGACGGTTTCGTGCTGGGCGAGGGCGCAGGGGTGCTGGTGCTGGAAGAGTACGAACACGCGAAAGCGCGCGGG
>JAVHSB010000327.1:0-6715 GCA_036171955.1 Sideroxydans sp. | reverse complement strand
AAGCCCGGCGAGGGCGGCCAACTGCCCGGCGGAAAAGTCTCGGAATATATCGGCCAGTTGCGTCACTCGGTGCCGGGCGTCGGTCTGATTTCGCCCCCGCCGCACCATGACATTTATTCGATCGAGGACCTGGCACAGCTGATCCATGACCTGAAGAACGCCAATCCATCCGCCTCCATTTCGGTCAAGCTCGTATCCGAAGTCGGTGTGGGTACAGTGGCGGCCGGCGTGTCCAAGGCCAAGGCCGACCACATCGTGATTTCCGGTTTCGACGGCGGCACTGGCGCTTCGCCGCTGTCCTCGATCAAGCATGCTGGCACGCCGTGGGAGCTTGGCTTGTCCGAGGCGCAGCAGACGCTGGTGCTGAACCGCCTGCGCGGACGGATCGGACTGCAAGTCGACGGCCAGTTGAAAACCGGCCGCGATGTGCTGATCGGCGCGCTGCTCGGCGCGGATGAATTCGGTTTTGCCACGGCACCGCTGGTGGTCGAAGGTTGCATCATGATGCGCAAATGCCACCTCAATACCTGCCCGGTCGGAGTTGCCACGCAGGACCCCGCGCTGCGCCGGAAATTCACCGGCCAGCCGGAACATGTGGTGAACTATTTCTTTTTTGTTGCCGAAGAAGTGCGCGAATTGATGGCGCAGATGGGCATTCGCAAATTCAGCGATTTAATCGGACGCAGCGATTTGCTCGACAAGCGCGCCGGCATCGAACACTGGAAGGCCAGAGGACTGGATTTCACGAAAGTGTTTCACCAGCCGCAGGTCGCGCCGAACGTTGCGCGCCGCCAGGCGGAAGAACAGGACCACGGGCTGGCCAGGGCGCTCGACAATGATCTGATCGCCCAAGCCAAGGAGGCTCTGGATGCAAAGCGCGTGGTCACGATCGAAACTGGAATACGCAACGTGAACCGCAGTGTCGGCGCCATGCTGTCGTATGAAGTGGCGAAACGGCATGGCAATGCCGGTCTGCCGGACGACACCATCCGCGTGAGGTTACGCGGCACCGCCGGCCAGAGTTTCGGCGCGTTCCTCGCACATGGCATCACCTTTCATCTGGAAGGCGAGGGCAACGACTATGTGGGCAAGGGACTGTGCGGAGGCCGCATCATCATCCAGCCTTCTCCCGACAGCAAGCTGGCGGCGGAAGACAACATCATCGTCGGCAATACCGTGTTGTACGGCGCGACGGCCGGAGAGGTCTTCTTCCGCGGGGTTGCTGGCGAGCGTTTCGCGGTGCGCAACTCCGGTGCCGTGGCGGTGGTGGAAGGCCTCGGCGACCACGGTTGCGAATACATGACCGGCGGGCTGGTGGTGGTTCTGGGAAGAACCGGACGCAACTTCGCGGCCGGCATGTCCGGCGGCGTCGCTTATGTGCTGGATGAAGACGGTACATTCCCGCAGCGCTGCAATATGTCCATGGTGCAGCTCGAAGCGGTTCCGGAAGAAGTCGGCGCCAGCGAAACGGGTGAGGTGGACAGTAAAGGCAGGGTTCATTTCAACCATCTGAACAAGGCGGACGAAGCCGTGCTGCGCGGAAAAATCGAAAAGCATCTGCGCTATACCGGCAGCGCGCGCGCCAGACAGATCATCGACAATTGGGCAAGCTATTTGCCAAAATTCGTGAAGGTCATGCCGACCGAATATCGTCGTGCATTGCTTGAGATCGCGGCGCAACAAAAGGAGGCCGCATAATGGGCAAGCCAACCGGATTCATGGAATTCAAGCGCATCAGCGAAAGCTATGCGCCAGTCGAGGAGCGCGTCACGAATTTTCGCGAGTTCGTTGCGCACCTGAACGATGCCGAGACGCAGCAGCAGGGCGCACGCTGCATGGATTGCGGCATCCCGTTCTGCAATAACGGCTGTCCGGTCAACAATATCATCCCCGACTGGAACGACCTGGTGTACCGCGGCAAATGGGAGCAGGCGCTGAAAGTACTGCATTCCACCAACAATTTCCCGGAAGTGACCAGCCGCATTTGTCCGGCGCCGTGCGAAGCCGCCTGTACGCTGAACATCAACAACGATGCGGTGGGGATCAAATCCATCGAGCACGCCATCATTGACAAGGGCGGCGAGAACGGCTGGGTGTTGCCGCAACCCGCAAAGAAGAAGACCGGCAAAAAAGTTGCAGTCGTCGGTTCCGGGCCGGCCGGTCTGGCCGCGGCACAGCAACTGGCGCGAGCCGGTCACGCGGTGACGGTGTTCGAAAAGAACAGCCGCATCGGCGGCCTGATGCGTTACGGCATCCCCGATTTCAAGCTCGACAAGCGCCTCATCGATTGGCGCATGGCGCAACTCGCCGCCGAAGGCGTGCAGTTCCAGACCAACACCTTCGTCGGCAAAGACCTGCCCGGCAAACAAATCGCCAACGACGCGACGAAGACCGTCTCTCCGCAGCAACTGCAAAAGGATTTCGATGCGGTGATCCTCTCCGGCGGATCCGAGCAGCCGCGCGATCTGCCGGTGCTGGGGCGACAGCTCAAGGGCGTGCATTTCGCGCTCGAGTTCCTCATTCCGCAGAACAAGGAAGTGGCGGGTGATGCGAAGAACCCCATCAACGTGCAGGGCAAACACGTCGTGGTGATTGGCGGCGGCGATACCGGTTCCGACTGTGTCGGCACTTCGAACCGTCAGGGAGCGGCTTCGGTCACCCAGATCGAAGTGATGCCGCGCGCACCCGAAGCGGAAAACAAGGCGCTGACCTGGCCGTACTGGCCGATGAAATTGCGCACCTCGAGTTCGCATGAGGAGGGCTGCGCACGGGACTGGGCCATCGCCACCCATGCTTTCAACGGCGATAATGGCGTGCTCAAGTCGATCAGCGCCGTGCGTGTTGAGTTCAAGGACGGCAAGATGGTCGAGGTGCCAGGCAGCGAGTTCGAGCTGCAGGCCGATTTCGTATTCCTGGCGATGGGCTTCACCAACCCGCTGGCGCAGGTGCTGGAGGCATTCGGCGTGGAGAAGGATGCGCGCGGCAATGCGAAAGCGCGCACCGACGGCGCCGGTTGTTACCAGACCAGCGCGAAGAAGGTGTTTGCGGCGGGCGACATGCGCCGCGGCCAATCGCTGGTGGTGTGGGCGATCCGCGAAGGCCGTCAGGCGGCGCGCGCGGTCGATGAGTATTTGATGGGCAGTTCCGTTCTGCCCCGATAATAAAAACAGATCCACCACAGAGACAAAGAGACACAGAGAAAGACAGCGACGTAAACCGATTCAACAGCCCGGGAAAATATTCGAAGCAGCCGGCATATGAGTTTTGAATCATTGGTTTTGTTTTTCTTTGTGTCTCGGTGTACCGGTGGTGAAATTCTTTAGGGATCACCATGAATTTCAAAGTCAAGAACGACACCTTCCTGCGCGCGCTGCTACGCCAGCCAACCGAATACACCCCGCTGTGGATGATGCGGCAGGCAGGCCGTTTCCTGCCGGAATATCGTGCTACCCGGCGCAAGGCGGGCAGCTTCATGGGCTTGTGCAAGAATACCGACTTGGCGACGGAAGTCACGCTGCAACCGGTCGAGCGTTTTCCGTTGGATGCCGCCATTCTGTTTTCGGACATCCTGACAGTGCCGGATGCGATGGGCCTTGGGCTGTATTTTGCCGAGGGAGAGGGCCCAAAATTTGAACGCCCGCTGGCAACGGAAGCTGACATCATGGCGCTGCACGTTCCCGATATCGGCAAGGATCTGAAATATGTGACCGATGCCGTATCGCAAATTCGCACATCACTCGACGGGCGCATTCCCCTGATCGGCTTCTCCGGCAGTCCGTGGACCCTGTCATGCTATATGGTGGAAGGTGGCAGCAGCGACGATTACGCCAAGGTAAAAACCTTGATGTATAAAGAACCGAAGCTGATGCACCACATCCTTGACGTCACCGCGCAGGCGGTGACCGCCTACCTCAACGCCCAGATCGAAGCCGGTGCGCAAGCCGTGATGATCTTCGATTCGTGGGGCGGGGCTTTGTCGCACGCGGCTTTCCATGAGTTCTCGCTGGCTTATACCCAGCGTATCGTGGCCGGGTTGACCAAGGAAAAAGACGGCGTGCGCATCCCGTCCATCGTGTTCACCAAGGGCGGCGGACTGTGGATCGAAAGCATCGCGGACAGCGGCTGCGATGCGATCGGTCTGGACTGGACCATGGACATCGGCGTGGCGCGCCAGAAAGTGGGGCACAAAGTCGCCCTGCAAGGCAATCTGGATCCGGCGGTGCTATTTGCCACGCCCGAGGTGATCCGCAACGAAGTGGAGAAGGTGTTGGGCAGCTATGGTTACGGAAGCGGCCACGTATTCAATCTCGGTCATGGCATCTCGCAACATACCGATCCGGAAAATGTGGGCGCACTGGTACAGGCTGTCCACGAACTCAGCAAAAAGTACCATTAAATCAGCCATGTCCTGTGGGTTATGAACAGGACGACCAGAATCACGGAAGCCACGGGACGATTTACCCGTGGCTTTTGCTTTTTATGTTCTAACTCGTTGTTTATTATGTAATGAGACGGATGAATAAAAAAAGTGCGTTGCCACATTGCGCCTTATATTGCTGGGCGCTAACCCCACAACAGCCAAACTTTCCACAAACTTATCCACAGCAAATGTGAATAAGAAAAAATGCCCATATAGTTCAAGGTGATTGGCTAAACTTCACAGAAATGACCCGAGAAAATCCCACTAACATATCGTTCGTTCGTGTCGCGCTGGATGTGCCGTTGTCAACGCTTTTCGACTATCGCGTGCATGAGAATATGCAGCCGGAAATCGGCCAGTGCGTCGTCGTGCCGTTCGGGCGCCAGAAGATGGTGGGGGTCGTGCTGGAATGGGCGCAGCAGTCCGAGCTGGATGCAGCGCGCATCAAATCCGTGCTGCAGGTGCTGGAGGATGTGCCGCCGCTGCCGCAGGAACTGCTCATCCTGTTGCGCTTCACCAGCGATTATTATCATTACCCCCTCGGCATGACGGTAATGTCTGCGCTTCCCGTGCGGTTGCGCGCAGTCGAATTCGCACCGCTCAGGCAGACGCCGGATTACACCTTGAGCGCGGCAGGGCGCGCGCTTGATCTGGCGACCCTGCCCCGCCGCCGCGTGGTGCAGCAGCGCATCCTGCGGGCCCTGCGCGATATGCCTCTCAACGGCGTGCAATTGCGCAGTCTGTCGCCCAGCGCGCCGAACGCGCTCAGGGCACTGCTGGCGGCCGGCTGGGTCGAGACTTGCGTTCCTCAGCTGCGCCATCCACCGGTGTTGCGCGATGCGCATGTGCTCACTGAAGAGCAGAAGCAAGCGTTCGATGCCGTCGTCGCACAGCAACAGGGCTACGGCTGCTTCCTGCTGCACGGCATCACCGGCAGCGGCAAGACCGAAGTCTATGTGCATCTGATGCACGAGATGCTGCAACGCGGGAGTCAGGTGTTGCTGCTGGTGCCGGAGATCAATCTCACGCCGCAGCTCGAGGATTATTTCCGCCAGCGCTTTCCTGCGGTCGAGCTGGTCAGTCTGCACAGCGGTCTGGCCGACGGCGAGCGTGCGCAAAATTGGCTCAAGGCGCAATCGGGCGCGGCGAGCATCGTGCTTGGCACGCGCCTTGCGGTCTTTACGCCGCTGCCCAAACTCAGTCTGATCCTGATCGACGAAGAACATGATGCCTCCTTCAAGCAGCAGGATGGGCTGCGCTACTCGGCACGCGACGTGGCCATCTTCCGTGCCAGCCAGCGCGGTGTGCCAATTCTGCTCGGCTCCGCCACGCCGTCGCTGGAAAGCTGGCACAACGCGCAGTGCGGACGTTATCGCTTACTTCAACTGACACGGCGCGCGGCGCAGCCAGCAACCTTGCCGCTTGTGCGCTGTCTCGACATCGCCCAATTGCCCTTGCACGAAGGCTTGAGCGAGCCGCTGCTCGATGCCATCGCGCTGCGACTGCAACGCAAGGAACAGAGTCTGATTTTTATCAACCGGCGCGGTTATGCACCGGTGCTGATGTGCACGGCATGCGGCTGGTTGTCCGAGTGCAAGCATTGTGCGGGCAAGCTGGTGCTGCATCTGCAAGACCGCAGTCTGCGCTGTCACCATTGCGGTTTCCAGCAGCGTGTGCCGAACGCTTGTCCGCACTGCGGCGATGCCGATCTCAAACCGGTCGGCATCGGCACGCAGCGTCTGGCAGAAACCTTGCAAGCGCGCTTTCCGCAGGCACGCATCCTGCGCGTGGATCGCGACAGCACGCGCAACAAAGGCGCGTGGGCCGCGATGCGCAAACAAATCAATGACGGCGAGGCCGACATCCTGGTCGGCACGCAGATGCTGGCGAAGGGCCACGATTTCCCCAATCTGACTTTGGTGGGTGTGGTGAATCCGGATGGGGCGTTGTACAGCACAGATTTTCGCGCATCGGAAAAACTGTTCGCGCAACTGATGCAGGTAAGCGGACGTGCCGGGCGCGCCGACAAGGCAGGCGAGGTGATCGTGCAGACCGCGTTTCCAAACCATCCGCTGTTCCAGACATTGCGCGCGCAAGATTACGAACGGTGGGCGCAATCCCTGCTGGCGGAACGCAGCATGGCGGGATTCCCACCATTTGTGTATCAGGCACTGCTGAGCGCGGAAAGCAAGCGGGAAGCCGATGCCTACCAATTTCTGCAACACGCACGCCAATCGGCAGTAGATCTGCAAATGCCGATTGACGTGTATGGCGTCGTTCCCGCTGCGATGCCAA
>JAVHSB010000326.1:0-1379 GCA_036171955.1 Sideroxydans sp. | reverse complement strand
TAGCGCATGTGCAGATGACCGCCCGTGTCGAGCGAAAATACCGGCCCGCTCTGGGCGTCACGCACGCCATCAGTCTCGTCTTCGCGTAGCGGGATGGTCATCGCATCCGGCGCGGAAAGGGCGCGGATGAATTCCGGATTCTCATCGCGCAACAGCAGATAGGCCATCTCGTGATCCATCAGGCGCGTCTCACCGCCGCTCGCGGCGGGACGCACGAAATGCAGCGTCATGGCGAGTATCTGCCGCTCCGGCGGGTTGTAATAACCGTCGGTGTGCCACTTGATTGGTTTGTCGGTGTAGGGGATGTAATGCTGGCGTGTGCCGCCGTTGACCACGCGGATGGAGGAGACGCCGTCCTCGCCGGCCAGCCAGTTGGCATCGAGGCGGTGCAGGCCGAATTGTTCTCCGAGCAGGCGTGGCAGTTCGGTGTCTTCGCCCAATTCCCGACTGGCGTAGATCGCCATGTTGCAGCGGCGGACGCGCTCCGCCAGTGCCGCGCGTTCGGACGCGGTGAGGGCGCGCGGGTCGCGCACTTCCACCACCAGTTCATCGAGCGAGCGGGGTGCGGTAGCGAGTTTTTGTTCGCGCCAGTCCAGGTAGCTGTGGGTGGCGTTCAGGTCGAAAGGGGAGATCATTTAGTCTGCGTCGGCTGAAGAGCGGCGGCGGGGTGGTGCCGGTTCGGTTTCGGCCAGTCCGCGCAGGGTTTTTTCCACCATCTGCACGGCTTCCGGCGCTTCGTAAGTGATGAGCGGATCCAGCGCCCATTTGGCGTCTTCCTCGGTCAGCACATTGCCGATGCACCAGGCAAGGTAGCGGTAGAAATGGTAATCCGGTCCCTTTTCGTCGTAATCGAAATCGGCGTATTCGCCCGCGCGCAGGTTGAGCTGTTCGATGAATTCATGCTTGCAGGATTTGAGGTCGTCATCAAGCAGGCGGCTGCGATTTTCGGCATAGGTATCGCCGACCCGGTTGGCCAGATTGCTGGTAAAGACGACTCTGTCTTCGGCCGAAAGCTGGCTGTACACGATGCGGTCCGCGACCAGCACCAGGAACACGAGGAACTCGCGCAGAAAATCGAGGTACTGCGCCCCGACCTCGATCGAGAAGCTGGCTTGCCGGGTGCTCTTCAGGGCGTTGTCGGCGATGCGCCAAAGCGTGAAGGCGAGGGCGTCCGACAGCTCCTGCGGCGAACGGGCGCGTCCTTCCTTGAACCAGCGGCTCTTGATGCGGATGGCCACAGTTGTCTCAACCCTTGCGGATGTAGAACTCGTGCACGCCGGCGCCAGCCTCTATGGTTTCCAGCAGGGTCATGCCGGTTGCGGAAGCCCAGCCGCCGATATCGGATGCCACGCCGGGGCAGTCGCTGACCAGACGCAACA
>JAVHSB010000325.1:0-6731 GCA_036171955.1 Sideroxydans sp. | reverse complement strand
CGCACACGTCGCAATTGATGCATTCATCGGTGATGATCAGTGCCATGCTTACTCTCCTTTGGTTGATTTTTTGATTTTCAATCTCTTTTCGACAGAGGGCGAGACGAACTTGCCCACATCCCCGCCGAAACGCGCGATCTCGCGCACCATGCTGGCCGAGATGAAAGTGTAGCGCTCCGCCGGGGTCAGGAACACCGTCTCCACATCTGGGTGCAGGTTGCGGTTCATGCCCGCCATCTGGAATTCGTACTCGAAGTCGGACACCGCGCGCAACCCGCGCAGCACCACGCGCGCTTTCTTTGTCCGCACATAGTCCATCAGCAACTCGTCAAAGCCATCGACTTTGACGTTATGGAAATCGGCAAACGCCTCGCGCGCCATCTCCACACGCTCATCCAGCGTGAACAGCGTGGCAGCCCGGCTCGCGGCTACTGCCACGATCACTTCGCTGAACAGTCCGGCGGCGCGGCGCACGACATCCCCGTGCCCGCGCGTGAGCGGATCGAAAGTACCCGGATAGACGACTCTAATCATTTTTCCCCGTGTGTCATCAACCGGTAATGGACTGCACCGGCCCTGCCCTGTTTCAAAATCTGCCAATCCGGCCCCGCATCGAACGGGCCGCCGCTTTCCAGATAGACCACTCCGCCCGGCAGCAGCAATTCATAGAGACGCGGCATCAGCCGTGGCAGACAGTCGCTCCGGAATGGAGGGTCGAGGAAAACCACATCGAACCCACCATTGGCTGGAAGGGCGAATTTTAGCCCATCCTCGCAGTACAAGGCTACATTGCCGAACGCCAATTTGTCGGCATTTTCCCGCAACGCCCTGAAAACGGCAGGGTTACTCTCCACCATCACCACCGCGTCGGCACCGCGTGACGCGGCTTCAAAGCCCAGCGCGCCGCTCCCGGCAAACAGGTCGAGGCAACGCTTGCCGTACAGCGTTTGTCCCAGCCAGTTGAACAGCGTTTCGCGCACCCGGTCCGGGGTCGGGCGCAATCCCGCGCTGTCGGGAAAGTGAATGATGCGGCTGCGGTGCGTGCCGCCGATGATCCTGACTTTATTGATTTTGCGGCTCCAGCGCGGGAGCGCCGACGATAACCGTTGCCATTGCGTCCGGGTCGATCCGCCGCCGGAATGCCGCGTTGATGTCGTTTGTCGTGACGCGCTCGACACGCTGCGGGAAATCATCCAGCCAGGTCAGGGGCAAATTGTAGAAACCGATCAGGCTCAAGTAGTCGAGGATCTTGCCATTGCTGTCGATGCGCAACGGGAAGCCGTAGATGATGTTTTGTTTGGCGGCCAGCAATTCCTTTCCCGTCACACCCTGCCGGATGAAATTCCGCAGGGTCTGCCGAACCACCTGCAACGCCTCGTCGATCTGCTCTTTCTTGGTCTGGAGTCCGATCTCGAACGCGCCCGGTTGTTGCAATGGCATGAAATAGCTGTACACGCTGTAAGCCATGCCGCGCTTCTCGCGCACCTCGCTCATCAGGCGCGACACGAAACCCCCGCCGCCGAGAATGTAGTTGCCCACGTACAGCGGGAAATAATCCGGATCGTTGCGTGCGATCCCCGGCGCGCCGATGAGGATATGGCTCTGGCTTGCCGGATGCGCGATGCGCACTTCCTGCGCGGCAATCCTGGCAACGACCGGCGGCAGCTCCCTTGCTGCGCCGCCCGCCGGCAGGTGCTCCGTCAGACGCTGCGCGATCGCTTCCGCCTGTTGCCGCGATACATCGCCCATCAGCGCCACCACCGCCTCGGGCGCGGAAAAATGCGCGCGGTAGAACTCGACCAGATCATCGCGCTGCACCTTCGCCACATCTTCCACGGCCGTCTGCCAGCCGTAGGGGTGCGCACCGAATATGGCGCGCCCGAAGGCACGCTCGGCCAGGAATTCCGGTTTGGTTTCGGCTTCGCGCAGGCTGGCGATCAGGCGGTTCTTCTCGCGCTCCAGCACCGCAGGCGGAAACGCGGGATGCTGGATGACATCCGCCATGATCTGCAATGCCGTGTCCAGCTCGGCCGTGCTGCTCAAGGTGCGCAGCGCCAGACCGGAACGATCATTGTCGAAATTGCCGGCCAGGTGCGCACCGACATCGGCCATGCGGCGTGCAATGTCATCCTCGCTCAAATCCTGCGTTCCCAGATCGAGCAGGCCATGCGTCAAGCCGGCCACGCCAAGCTTGTCCGGCGCATCATAGGCGCTGCCGGCGGGGAAATTCACCGCCACATCCAGCATCGGCAGATTGTGGTCTTCGACGAAATACACACGCGCGCCGCTGGGCGCCTGCCAGTGCTGAATCTGCGGGCTGGCCCATGCGCCGCCGGCCAGTCCGCACAGCAGCCCGATTAAAATAAGTCTAGTGCGCATGCTGCATCCCCATTTTCGGTTTCGGTTCGCCACTCAGCGGCTGCGGGTCGAGCACGGCCACCGTCAATTGATCGTCCTGCAAAATCTCGCGCGCCACCTGCTGCACCTGTTCCGCCGTCACCGCCTGCAGCTTGCGCAGCAAGACAGGCAAGTCCCGGTGCGACAGGCCGATGCTCTCCATCTGCCCGATCTGCATCGCCTGATAGAACACGGAATCGAGCTTGTAGACCTCTGCCGCGGTGACCTGCGCGCGCACCCGCCGCAACTCCTCTACGCTCACGCCATCGCGCACGATGGCCTGCACTTGCTCGCGCAACGCCGCCTCGACCTCGTCCACCGACTTGCCGGGAGCGGGCGTCGCTTCCAGCGTGAACAGGGTCGGCCCGCGCGAGGTGTTGCCATAGGATGCGCCGGTCGCAGTCGCGACCTGGCTCTCGCGCACCAGCACCCGGTTCAGCCGTGCGGAATCGTTGCCATCCAGCACGCCAGCCAGCACCGACAGTGCATACGGCCGCCAGTCGTTTTCGACATCGCGCAGGGTCGGCGCGTGATACGCCATGACCAAGTACGGCAACTCGGCCGGCGCCTTGACCCGCATGCGCTTGATCCCGCGCTGCGATGGCTCGACATAGGTCTTGCGCTGCGGCAAGCTGCGCGCCGGGATCTTGCCGTAGTAGCGTTGCGCCAGGGCAAACACCTGCGCCGCCTCGACATCGCCGGCGATGACTAGCGTTGCATTGTTCGGCACATACCAGGTGCGATACCAGTTGCGCGCATCCTCCACGTTCATGTTCTCCAGATCGTTCATCCAGCCGATGATCGGATTGCGGTATGGGTGCTCCTGGAACGCGTTGGCCATCAGGCGCTCGTCGAGCAGGGCATGCGCCTCGTCATCGGTGCGCCAGCGCCGTTCTTCCATGACCACTTTGATCTCTTTGCCGAATTCCTCCCGGCTCAATACCAGATTGTGCATGCGGTCTGCTTCCAGCTTCATCGCCAGCGGCAACTGCGATTTGTGCAACTGCTGGAAATAGGCGGTGTAGTCATAGCTGGTGAAGGCATTCTCGCGCCCGCCAGCGGCCGCGATGCGGCGCGAGAACTCGCCGGCCGGAACGGTTTTCGTTCCCTTGAACATCATATGTTCGAGCACATGCGCGACGCCGGTCACACCGGTACGCTCGTCCATGCTGCCGGCGTGATACCAGATCTGCTGCACCACCGTGGGCGCTCGATGATCCTCCTTGACCACCACTTTCAATCCGTTTTGCAGCGTGGTCTCGAACACCTCCGCCTGCGCGCCGGCAGCCAGCAGCAACCCCAGAAAAACCGCATAAAGTCTCATCAATTTCATCCCGAACCGTTAAAATACCCGCGCATTATGCGTCATTTCCTTTACTGCCGAACACGCCCGCATGTTTAGTTTTCTGAAAAAATCACCTTCCGCTGCCGCCCCGAAAAGCTGGCTCGCGCGTCTGACCGACGGGCTGGCGCGCACGGGTGGACAGTTGTCCGCCCTGCTGGTTCCGGGCGGGAAGATAGACGAAGAACTTTATGAGGAACTGGAGACCGTTCTCATCAGCGCCGACGTGGGTATGGCCGCGACCAGCCGTCTGCTCGCCGACGTGCGCCAACAAGTCAAGGAGCAGCGCCTGAGCGAAGCAGGCCAGCTGCGCCAGGCGCTGGCGCAGGCCCTGGTCAAACTGCTGGCGCCGCTCGCGCGCCCGCTCCGGACTGATACGCACAAACCTTTCGTGATCATGCTGTGCGGCGTCAACGGTGCCGGCAAGACCACCTCCATTGGCAAGCTGGCCAGACATTTCCAGAACGCGGGCAAATCGGTGCTGCTGGCGGCCGGGGACACCTTCCGCGCCGCTGCGCGCGAACAATTGCAGGCATGGGGAGAACGCAACGGCGTGACCGTCATCGCGCAACAGAGCGGGGATGCAGCCGCGGTCATCTTCGATGCGGTGCAGGCGGCGCAGGCGCGCGGCATCGACATCGTGCTGGCCGACACCGCCGGTCGCCTCACTACGCAATTGCACCTGATGGAAGAGATCAGGAAAGTGAAGCGCGTCATCGCCAAAGTGCTGCCCGATGCGCCGCATGAAGTGCTGCTGGTGCTGGATGCCAACACCGGGCAGAACGCGCTGTCGCAGGTCAAGGCCTTCGATCAGGCCTTGGGCGTGAGCGGTCTCGTGCTCACCAAACTCGACGGCACGGCCAAGGGCGGCGTCATCGCGGCCATCGCGCATGCGCATCCGATTCCGCTGCGCTTCATCGGCGTGGGCGAGGGCCTCGACGATCTGCGCCCCTTCGTGGCGGAAGAATTCGTCGCGGCCCTGCTGGGGCCATCTCCCGATGCCGGGACGGCAGCATGATCGAATTCAGCCAGGCCTATAAGCGGTATCCCGGCGGCCATGAGGCGCTGAAGAACGTGAGCTGCACCGTCGCAGAAGGGGAAATGGTCTATCTCACCGGCCACTCCGGCGCGGGCAAAAGCACGCTGCTCAAGCTCATCGCCGCGATCGAACGCCCGACCAGCGGCAGTGTGGTGGTGAAAGGCCAGAACATCCGCTCCATCAAGCGCGAAGCCATCCCCGCCCTGCGCCGCAACATCGGGCTCGTGTTTCAGGACCACAAGCTGCTGTTCGACCGCAGCGCATTCGACAATGTGCTGCTGCCCTTGCAAATCTGCGGTTTCGATCACCGGGAAAGCGCCAGAAGGGTGCGCGCCGCCCTCGACAAAGTCGGCTTGCTGGCGCGCGAAAAAGCAAATCCCATCGCCCTGTCGGGGGGAGAACAGCAACGCCTGTGCATCGCCCGCGCCATCGTCAATCGCCCCGACATCCTGCTGGCGGATGAACCGACCGGCAATCTCGATGCCGAATATGCGCACGAGATCATGGCGATCTTCAATTCCTTCCACCAGGTCGGCGCGACGCTCGTCATCTCCACCCACGACGAAGGCGTGCTGGCCCGGTTTCCGGCACGCACGCTGCACCTGAAGCAGGGTGAACTGCAATGAGGTTTGTGCGCGAACATCTGCATGTGCTGCGCATGGCCCTGCACCGCCTGCTTGCCACGCCCGGCGCTTCCCTGCTCAGCATCCTCGTTACCGGCATCGCCCTGAGCCTGCCGGTCGGCGGTTATATTCTGCTGCAAAGCATGCAGAGCCTGGATGCCCGGCTGGGCGCCACACCGCAGATCAGCCTGTATCTTGCGGACGGCACGAGCAGCGCCGAGATCGAAAAGCTGGGCGCAAGACTGCGCCGGCACGAGGCGATTGAAACCGTGGAATTCATTGCGCGCGATGCCGCGCTGAAACAATTGCGCCAGAGCGCCGGATTGGCCGCAGTGATTGACGGGCTTGCGCAGAATCCGTTGCCGGATGCATTCATTGTTCATCCCAAAACCAGCGAACCGGCCGCACTCGAAGCACTGCGCCAGGAATTGCAGGCCGGCGCAGGCATCGAGCACGCCCAGCTCGATTCGGCCTGGTTGCGAAAACTGGAAGCGATTCTGGATTTCGGACGACTCGCAGTCGCCCTGCTGGCGGCCATGCTGAGCTTCGGCCTGGTTGCCATCACCTTCAACACCATCCGCCTGCAGATCATGACGCGGCGTCAGGAGATCGAGGTGGCCAAACTGATTGGCGCCACCGATGCCTTCATTCGGCGCCCCTTTCTCTACTTCGGCATGCTGCAGGGACTATTGGGCGGAATCGCCGCATGGCTGCTGGTTACGATCATGCTGCTGGTACTCAACACTTCACTCGGCGAACTGTCCCGACTGTACGACAGCAGCGTCACGCTGCTCCCGCTGACCCCTGCCGACAGCCTTGCCCTGCTCGCCTTCGCGGCCTACCTCGGTTGGCTCGGCGCGTGGTTCTCCGTGTCGCAACAACTGTGGCAGATCGAGCCGCGCTGAAATTTTTTTCGTATCCGGGAGAACTCGCATGACTGAAGATTTCGCCACCCTGTTCGGTTATCCCGCTGCATTCCTGACCACCATCGCCTTCATTCCCCAGGCATGGCATTCCTGGCGCACGCGCGACCTTGCCGGCATTTCCCTGCCCATGTATGCAATGTTCACGCTCGGAGTTGCGCTCTGGCTGGGATATGGTCTTGTGATCGGCAGCCCGCCTGTGATCGCGGCTAACGCCATAACGCTGTTGCTGGCATCGGTGGTGCTGTGGCTGAAAATCATCGACGCGCGGCGTAGCCTCCTCGCAAGGGTAAACGCCGAATCGTCTCAACGCTGCTGATTGCTTGGCGGCGCTTCCCAGTCCAGTTCCACCACCGCGCAATTCTCCAGTTTTTGCCGCGCGCTGATTTCCGGCGTATCGCTCAACA
>JAVHSB010000324.1:0-1389 GCA_036171955.1 Sideroxydans sp. | reverse complement strand
TTCCTGCACCTGATGATGCACCTCACCATCGAGGAGCAGATCAGCATCGGCCAGCCGCACGGCATCCGCGAACAGTTCGCGCGGCTCTCCGAAAAATATCAGTCCGAGCACGAGGCGCAGCACGCCATGATGGATTGTCTGGGCGAAATGATCTGGCAGGCGCAGCGCAACCAGACCGCGCCGGACGCCGCGATTTATCTTTCCTGCCTGGAGCGACAATGAGATTAAGCAAGATCACCACCCGCACCGGAGACGACGGCAACACCGGCCTGGCCGACGGCACCCGCCTGCCGAAGAACCACCCGCGCATCGCCGCCATCGGCAGCGTGGACGAATTGAACAGCCAGCTCGGGGTGCTGCTCGCCGAGTCCCTGCCGGACGACATCCGCAAGGAACTGCTGCTCATCCAGAACGACCTGTTCGATCTGGGCGGGATGCTGGCAGTGCCCGGTGCCCCTTTCGCCGAAAACAAACTGGCGCGCCTGGACCAGGCCATCGCCCACTACAACGCAACACTGCCGCCGCTGAAGGAATTCATTCTGCCCGGCGGCAGCCGTGCGGCCGCGCTGTGCCATGTTGCGCGCACGGTGGCGCGCCGCAGCGAACGCGATTATCAGCAACTGATGGGGGAAGGAAACGTGCCGGTGGCGGGCTTGCGCTACCTGAACCGGCTCTCCGATCTGTTGTTCGTCATTTGCCGCGTATTGAACCGCGCGGCCGGACAGACGGAAACTCTGTGGCAGCGTTAAGGAACCACCGCCAAGGAATCTTTGTTCAAGGATTTCGCGGCGGCAGCGGCTTGGGTTTGCGCAGATCGAGCAGTGCCATCACATAGCCCGACAGGCAATAGCCGAAGAACAGCAGGAACAGGTGCAGCGGCGGATCGACCGACACCAGGATGAAGAACAGAGCGAACAGGAAGATGACGATGAACGGCACGCTCTTGCGCATGTTGATCGCCTTGAAACTGTAGTACTTCAGGCTGCTGACCATGCTCAAGCCGGCGAACACGGTGAGTGCCGCGGCATACCAGCGCAAGTCGTTGCCGCTGAAACGGTTGTCCGCCATGACCCAGACGAATCCCGCGACCAATGCCGCCGCCGCCGGGCTGGGCAGTCCCTGGAAATAGCGCTTGTCGATCACGTCGATGTTGGTATTGAAGCGCGCGAGGCGCAGCGCGGCGCCCGCGCAGAAGATGAAGGCGGCGAACCACCCCCATTTCCCGAGGTCGCGGAATGCCCATTCGTACATCAGGATGGACGGTGCGACCCCGAACGAGACCATGTCGGACAAGCTGTCGTATTGAGCGCCGAATTCGCTTTGGGTATGCGTCATGCGTGCCACGCGCCCGTCCATGCCGTCCAGCACCATGGCGATGAAGATGGCCAC
>JAVHSB010000323.1:0-6778 GCA_036171955.1 Sideroxydans sp. | reverse complement strand
ATCGAGCTGATGAAATCGATCACCCCGGAGACTGCGCCGGGGCGCATCGTCTATGTCTCGTGCAGTCCGGCCACGCTGGCGCGCGATGCCGAAGTGCTGGTGCATGCCAAGGGCTACACGCTGAAAGCGGCGGGCGTGATGAATATGTTTCCGCAGACCTCGCATGTGGAATCCATCGCACTGTTCGAACGGGAGTGAGTGACCATGCAAAGCTATGACGATCTGGTGGCGGAAGCGCTGACGCGGGTGCGCGAGGTGACGCCATGGGATTTCGGGCGGCGTTACCGGGCGGGCGACGTGCCGCTGCTGCTCGATGTGCGCGAACCGGCGGAATTCGCCGCGCTGCACATTCCCGGCTCGCTCAACGTGCCGCGCGGGTTGCTGGAACAATCCTGCGAATGGGACTATGACGAGACCGTGCCGCAACTGGCTGGCGGACGCGAGCGCGAGATCGTGGTGATCTGCCGTTCCGGCAAACGTTCGGCCCTGGTGGCGGACGTGATGCAGCGCATGGGATTCTCCAATGTCGCGTCGCTCAAGCTGGGCATCCGCGGCTGGAACGATTCGGAACTGCCGATGGAGGATGCGCGCGGCGAAGTGATCGACGCGGATGCGGGCGACGAATTGCTGGTGTCGCGCGTCAGGCCGGAGCAACGCAAGCCGAAATGAACCGGAGTTTTCCATGACAACAAAAAAGCGGCCCGCAGGCCGCTTTTTTTTGATGCCGAGATAACCGTCGCGAGCAGGTCATCAATCGCGTTCGCCGCTGAACGCCATCAGCAGATTCAGCAGGTTGATGAACAGGTTGTAGAGGCTCATGTAGATGCTCAACGTGGCCATCACGTAATTCGTCTCGCCGCCGTTCACGACTCGGCTCACATCGAACAGGATGTAGGCGGAGAAGATCATCACGGCGATGGCGGAGATGGTCAGCGACAGGGCGGGAATCTGGAAGAACACGTTCGCCAGCGAGGCCACGATCAGCAGGATCAGTCCGATGAACAGGAATTTCCCCATGAAGCTGAAATCTTTTTTGGTCACGGTGGCGATGGTCGCCAAGGTAAAAAAGATCAGGCCGGTGCCGGTGGCGGCCATGCCGATCAGTTGCGCGCCGTTGCTCAAGTGCAGTGCGACTTGCAGGATCGGGCCGAGGAACACGCCGGCGACGAAGGTGAAGCCGAGCAGAGCGACGATGCCCCACACGCTGTTGCGCAGTGCGGCGACGGCGAACAGCATGCCCATCATCGCGCCGAACATCAGCAGCGAGCCCATGATCGGGTGTTCGGCCATGAACGCAAAGCTGATTGAGGTGCCGACAAATGCGCCGATGACGGTCGGGATCATGGTCAGCGCCAGCATCATGTAGGTGTTGCGCAACACCTTGTTCTGTTCGCCGGAAAGTGTGCCCGGGATGGCGTTTTGTACTTGATAGTTCATGGTTTCCTCCTGGTTGAACAAAGTATGTCTGGGTCTGCGCGCGATATGACCGGGCAAACGCCGAAAAGTTTCAAGGTAATTCAGGTGCTGCGCACCGGCGGCTCCAGATCCCCGCTGTGCAGGGTGAACTGGCCGCGTTTGCGGTCCGCGAAATAGTGTTCCAGAGTATAGCGCACCGGACGGAAGGCCAGTTGATCCCAGGGGATATCCGCCTCGCTGAACAGTTTGACCTCCAGGCTTTCCACGCCCGGCGAAAAATCGAGATCGAGCAGGGTGGCGCGGTACAGCAGCTGCACCTGGTTGATGTAGGGCAGGTTGTACATGCCCAGAAGTTCATGCACCTGCACGCGCGCGTTGGCTTCTTCCAGGGTTTCGCGGGCCGCACCCTGCCAGGTGGTCTCGTCGTTTTCCATGAAGCCGGCGGGCAGCGTCCACAGGCCCCGGCGCGGCTCGATGGCGCGCAGACAGAGCAGGATCCGCCCGTCATCCCATTCCGGCAGGGTGCCGACGATCATGCGCGGGTTCTGGTAATGGATCGTGGCGCAGGTGGTGCAGACATAGCGTTCGCGGTGGTCGTCCGGCGGCGTGCGCAGGGCGACGGGGGCGCCGCAGGTAGAACAGAACTTCATTACCAGAACTTCCACCAGGGCGTTTCGTTCTCCTCGAAATTGCTGCGCGAGGGGTGCACGCCGTCCTTTGCGATATTGAGATCGAGCACGCGCCGGGCATCGCGGCTCAAGTCATCCATGCCGAGTGCGGCATAGGCCTGCACCATGATTTGCAGCGCGTCGCGCGTTTGCGGCGTGTTCGGGTAAGTGGTCAGCACGCTCTGGGCGCGATTGAGCGCGGCAATCTGCGCCCCGCGCCGCAGATAATAGCCGGCGACGCTGATCTCGTGTTTGGCCAGCGCGACTTGCAGGTATTGGCGGCGCAGACGCGCATCCGCGGTATACCGGCTGTCCGGGTAGCGGCTGATCAATTCCCCGAACGCATCGGAGGCTGCGAGCAAAGCGACCGGGTCGCGCTCCGCGGGATCCTGCCCGAACAGCGTGCTCAGGAAGCTGTTCACATTCTCGTCGAAATTGATCAGGCCTTTCAGGTACAGCACATAATCCAGCCGCTCGCTGTTCGGGTACTGTTTGACAAAACGCTCGAGCGTCGACAGGGCGGGAGCGGGTTCGCCCTGTTTGTAATAGGCATAGGCGATCTCGAGTTGTGCCTGCTGCGCGTAGCGGCCATACGGAAAGCGCGATTGCAGTTTTTCGTATCCCTTGATCGCGCGCTCGTAGTTGCCCTCTGCGGCGGCGCTCTTGGCCGCGGCATACAGCTGGTCGGCATTCGCCGCCGGATTGTCTTCGGTGGGAAGACTGCCGCACGCGGTCAACGTGAGCAGGAGGAAAACGGCTAAACTATGGCGCATGATGGTACCCGAAGAAGATTTTCCGGATTATAGCAAAGAGGACGGTGCGACCGGCCCGATCGAATTGAGCGTGCCGCTGGCGGACGGCGGTTTGCGCCTCGACCAGGCGCTGGTCAGATTGTTGCCGGAGTATTCGCGCAGCCGTTTGCAGGAATGGATAGAGCAGGGGCATGTGCTGCTGGGCGGCCGCCCGGCCACAGTCAAACAGAAAGTGTGGGGCGGCGAAAGCGTGGTTGTCGCCCCGCAGATCCATCCCTCTGCCCAGCCGTATCTGGCGGAGGACATCCCGCTCGACATCGTGTACGAGGACGATGCGATTATCGTCCTCGACAAGCCGGTGGGGCTGGTGGTGCACCCCGGCAGCGGCAACTGGCAGGGCACTTTGCTCAATGCCTTGCTGCATCACGCGCCGGGACTGCAGGCGGTGCCGCGCGCCGGCATCGTGCACCGGCTCGACAAGGACACCAGCGGCCTCATGGTAGTGGCCAAAACGCTGGCCGCGCAGACCGCGCTGGTGCGCCAGATGCAGGCGCGCAGCGTGAAACGCGAATACCTGGCGCTGGTGTGGGGCGAACTGGACCATGGCGGGACGGTTGACCTGCCCATTGGGCGCCATCCCTCGAATCGCGTGAAGATGGCCGTGCTGGAACAGGGCAAGGAGGCCGTCACCCATTACAGCATCGAGGATGCCTTTCCCAGTTGCACCCTGGTGCGTTGCCGCCTCGAAACCGGGCGCACCCACCAGATTCGCGTGCATCTCACCCACATCGGTCATCCCCTGATCGGCGACCGCGTGTATCAGAAAGGCGTGCAGAAATGCGTGCCGCAATTGCGCGCAATCCTGAACGCGTTTCCGCGCCAGGCGCTGCATGCCACGCGCCTGGCACTGGCGCACCCGTTGAGCGGCGCACAGATGGAGTGGGAATCCCCGCTGCCGGAGGATATGACCCAATTGCTGGAACAGATCGAAGGGGCGGGCGATGAACCTGTCTGAAACTTTCATCCTGCCGCAGTGGCCCGCACCCGCGAAAGTCAAGGCGCTGCAAACGACACGACGGGGCGGCGTCAGCGCGGCGCCGTATGACACGTTCAATCTGGCGCTGCATGTTGGCGACGACCCGCTGCGCGTCAACCAGAACCGCATGCGCCTCGCTCCCTTCATGCCGAGCGAGCCGGTGTGGCTGGAGCAAGTGCACGGCACCGCCGTCGCCAGCGCCGATGCCGCGGCCTGCCGCGTCGTGGCGGATGCCTGTGTCGCCCGCCGCCGTGCCGCCGTGTGCGTGGTGCTGACGGCGGATTGTCTGCCCGTGCTGCTGTGCGACGAGGACGGCAGCGTGGTGGCGGCGGCGCACGCCGGCTGGCGCGGGCTGTGCGATGGCGTGCTTGAAGCGACGGTCGCGGCGATGGATGTTGCACCGCGCAAGTTGCTGGCCTGGCTGGGGCCCGCGATCGGCCAGCAGAATTTCGAGGTGGGCGCAGACGTGCGCACGGCCTTCATGGCGCACGATGCGCGGGCGGCGGAGGCTTTTCTGGCGCGGGGCGCGGGGCCGGACGGGAGCGAGAAGTTCCATGCCGACCTGTATCTGCTGGCGCATCAGCGCCTGCATGCGCTGGGAGTGGAACGCATCCATGGCGGGGGCCACTGCACTTATGCCGAGCCCGACCGTTTCTTCTCGTATCGGCGCGACGGTGTAACCGGGCGCATGGGCACTTTCATCTGGCTGGCTTGAGGTCTCGATAGAAAAATGAAAGAAACACTGCGGTCCCTCACCCCGGCGCAACGTAAAGTGGTACTCGCCGCCTGCTTCGGCACTTTCCTCGAATGGTATGACTTCCTTACCTTTGCCACGCTGGCGACCTATTTCAGCGTGCTGTTCTTCCCGCCGGAGAATCCGACCGCGGCATTGCTGTTGAGCCTTGCCGCCTTCGGCGTGGGCATGGTGGTGCGGCCGCTGGGTTCCGCCTTGTTCGGCACGCTGGCGGACCGGTTCGGCCGCCGCCCCATCTTTCTGGTCACCATCTCGCTGATGGGGGCGACCACGTTCCTGGTCGGACTGTTGCCGACCTACGCCCAGATCGGCATGCTGGCGCCGCTGTTGCTGCTGTTGTTGCGCCTGTTACAGGGTTTTGCGGTGGGCGGCGAGATCGGCGGCGTGGCCGTGTATCTGACCGAGCATGCGCCGCAGGGACGGCGCGGACTCTATACCAGCGTGCTGCAACTGATGGGGCCGCTCGGCATCCTGGCTTCCACTTTCCAGATCGTGCTGCTGCAATCCTTTCTCGATGCGGCGGATTTCAATGCGTGGGGCTGGCGCGTGCCGTTCCTGTTCTCGATCGTGCTGCTGTTCATCTCGATCAGGACGCGCATGAGCATCGAGGAGTCGCCGGTGTTCCGCGAACTGCAGGCGCAGGAGCGCGTGTCGCAGGCGCCGTTGCGCGAATGTTTCCGCGACCGGCAGACGCTGCGCGGCATGGCTATGCTTTTCTTCTGCATCTCGGCCGGCGGTTCACTGCTGTTCTTTTCCTCGCAAGTGTATGCAAGCGTGTTCCTGAAAAGCGTGGTGCGGCTGGATGCGCAACTTGCCAGCGCGCTGGTGATGGGCAGCACTCTATTGCTGTTTCCGCTGACGCTCTATTGCGGCGGGCTGTCGGACCGCATCGGGCGGCGGCCGGTGCTGCTGGCGGGATTGCTGCTCGGCGCGCTTTCGCTATTCCCGGTATTCCAGGCATTGCAGCATTACGGCAATCCGGCGCAGGAGCGTTTCAACCGCACGGTCGCGGTCACCCTGTCCGGGCAGGAATGCGACTACAGCCCGTTCCGCAAGACGGCCAACGATTGCGAACGCATTCAGGAATTCCTGACCAAGCACGGAGTTTCCTACACGCTGCAAACGGGCAGCGAGACGACAGTCAGGATCGGCGATGGCGAGCCGTTGCAAGGTTTTGTACCCGCTGCGCTGACGGCGGCGCTGCAGGCGCAGGGCTGGGTGGCACTGGCGGACGGTGCCCAGGTGAACCGCTTCATGCTGTTCCTGCTGCTGCTCGTGCCGGTGCTGGCCGTGGCGCTCATAACCGGCCCCCAGACGGCGGTGCTGGCCGAACTGTTCAAGGCGCGCACCCGTTACACCGCCGCCGCCCTGCCGCATAACCTGAGCGCCGGCTGGATCGGCGGCCTGTCGCCGTTCATGGTCACCCTGCTCTCGGTGCAGGCGGGCGACGTGCTGGCGGGCTTGTGGTATCCGGTCGGCCTGCTGATCTTTGCCTCTGTCATTGGTGTGTTGTTTCTGCCGGAAACTAAAGACGTCGACTTGAACCTGTAGGCCCGACGACCCCATCGCCCAATGAATCGGGCTCCCACAACAACGCGAGTTCCAGACTGAAGTGGCTGACAAAAAGTGCCACGCGCTGGAGTGTCGCCGTGTAAGTTACAATGCGCGCCCTGTAATCGCTTTACCCGATATGACCACTCTCACATGGATTCTCGTTGCCAGCGTGTTTGGCGGCATACTGAGCGTCGTTGCCGCGGCATTGTTCGCGCTGAACACGCGCGCGCACTGGATCGGCGCGCTGGTGAGTTACGCGATCGGCGCATTGCTGGGGGCGGTATTCCTCGATGTCCTGCCGGAAGCGATCGAACTCGCGACCGATATCGCCAGCGTCAGCGCCACGGTGCTGCTCGGAATCCTGCTGTTCTTCACCCTGGAGAAGGTGCTGATCTGGCGCCATTGCCATCACTCCCATTGCGAAGTGCACGAACCGCACGAGCAGGATGTGCACGACCACGGGCGCAGCGGGACGATGGTCATCGTCGGTGACACCTTTCACAACTTTGTCGATGGCATCATCATCGCGGCGGCTTTCATGGCGGATACCCAGCTCGGCATCGTCACTGCGCTCGCCATCATTGCGCACGAGATTCCG
>JAVHSB010000322.1:0-6835 GCA_036171955.1 Sideroxydans sp. | reverse complement strand
AGATCTTTTTTACTGCTCCCTCCACCACCGTGGCAGCGAAGAGGTGCGCATTATAGGGGGCGAAATTTTCTCGTCAAGCGTTTTGTAAAAAAAATTACACAAAATTGTGTTCTCGCTTTGCGACGCATGCGAAAAGTACAATGCCCCCCCACGACAAAACGCCGAGCACACCATGCAACTTGTACTGGGAATCGAATCATCCTGCGACGAGACGGGCGTCGCGCTCTATCACCTGGAGCGCGGCCTGCTTGCGCATACCTTGCACTCGCAGATTGCCCTGCATAATGAATATGGCGGCGTCGTGCCGGAACTCGCCTCGCGCGATCATGTGCGATACGCACTGCCATTGCTGCGCGCCGCCTTGCAACGCGCGCAATGCACCTTGCACGACATCGATGCCATCGCCTACACCCAAGGCCCCGGGTTGTCCGGCGCACTGCTGGTGGGTGCGAGCATCGCCAATGCGCTGGCCTACAGCCTGAACATTCCCACCCTCGGCGTACACCATCTGGAAGGACACTTGCTTTCGCCGCTGCTCTCCGACCCCGCACCCGAATTCCCTTTTGTGGCCCTGCTGGTCTCGGGCGGACATACCCAGCTGATGCGCGTGGATGGCATCGGCCACTACACCTTACTGGGCGAATCGCTGGATGACGCAGCGGGCGAAGCATTCGACAAGAGCGCCAAGCTGCTTGGACTGGAATATCCCGGAGGCGCACTGCTTTCGCAGCTGGCCTTAAACGGCACCCCGGGACGTTTCAAGCTGCCGCGCCCGATGCTGCATAGCGGCGATCTGGATTTCAGTTTCAGCGGGCTCAAGACTGCCGTTTTGCTGGCCACCCAGCATAATCCGGACGACCTGCAGACGCGCGCGGACATTGCGCATGCCGCGCAGGAAGCCATCGTGGAAGTCCTGGTTGCCAAAGCGTTGGCCGCACTGGGTCAGACGGGTCTGGACCAACTGGTGGTCGCGGGCGGCGTCGGGGCAAACCAGGCTTTGCGCGAGCGACTGAATGCCAACGTCACCCGGCGCGGCGGGCGTGTGTTCTATCCTGATCTGGAGTTCTGCACCGACAACGGTGCAATGATCGCCTTCGCCGGCGCGATGCGCCTCAAGGCACAGTCCGGTCGGCGCGACTATCGTTTTGACGTCAAGCCGCGCTGGGATTTGCAGTCACTCAATTACGCTGACTGAACTTCTTTCTTTTTGCTGCCGATCCTCGATTCCTTGCCGGACATCAAATTCTGGATATTTTGCTTGTGGCGCCAGATCAGCAGCAGCGACATCACCGCCGTCGCGCCGACCAGTTCGGGGCGCAGATGCAGCAGCATGGCGTACACCGGTGCCGCAATCGATGCGACCAGCGCCGACAGTGAAGAGTAACGAAACACCACCGCCACCAGCAGCCAGGTCGCGAATACCGCCAATCCCATCCATCCGCTGATCGCGATCAGCACACCCAAGGCCGTCGCCACACCCTTGCCGCCCTGGAATTTGAGGAAGATGGGAAATACGTGCCCAAGGAACACCGCTAACGCCACTAAAGCAACCATCAACAGGCCATCGCCATCATGCGGGGCGAACCTGATCGCAAGGTACACTGCCAGCCAGCCTTTGGCCGCATCGCCCAGCAAGGTCAGTGCCGCGGCCGCCTTCTTGCCGCTGCGCAATACATTGGTCGCGCCGGGATTGCCGGAACCATAAGTGCGCGGGTCGGCAAGACCAAATGCCTTGCTCATCAACACGGCAAACGAAACCGAGCCAAGCAGATAGGCACACACAACAAAGATCAGAGTAGTCATCTGGATTACCTTAAAATGCGAAAGCGCCGCATTCTACTTGAATGCGTTATCACCACCAAACAGCCAAAACCGCCTCGATATGGACATCATCTTCATCCGCGAACTCAAAGTCGTCACCCTCATCGGCATCTATGAGCGCGAGAAGCGCGTCCCGCAGACTTTGCAGATCGACCTCGACATCGCCCTGCCCAACAGCCGCGCCTGCCAAAGCGATGACATCAACGACGCTCTGGACTACGCGCAGGTCGCCCAGCACATCCAGTCCATCCTGAGCGAGGGGCACTTTTCACTGCTGGAAGCCTTGGCCGAGCATATCGCGCAGATCATCCTCAAGGATTTCAACGCCCCCTGGGTACGGGTCAGCGTCGCGAAGCTGCAGGCCATCCGCAACTGCAAACAGGTCGGCATCAGCATCGAGCGCGGCCAGATCCGCTAGTCCGCGACAAAATTTGCCCAACCCCATCTTTTTATGGATAATGCGCGCCCTTGTGGTTTATCCGTGCGCGTACGCAAGCCGCGCCCAACTTTAATCAGGAAATAACATGAAAGCTGACATCCATCCCGCATACGCTGAAGTCCAGGTCACTTGCAGTTGCGGCAATACCTTCAAGACCGGCTCGACCATCGGCAAACCGGCGCTGCACGTCGAAGTCTGCTCCGAGTGCCACCCGTTCTACACCGGCACCCAGAAGATCGTGGACACCGCAGGCCGTATCGAGAAGTTCCGCAACAAGTACAATATGGGCAGCAAAGCCGCCGCCTGAAGGAACTCTGCAAGGCGTGCAGATCAAAAGGCAGCGCAGGCTGCCTTTTTTCTTTGCGGGAGAACCCTATGACCCGATTCCTCACATCCTTGTCTGCCGCCGCGCTGGCGCTGGCACTGTACGGTTGCGCGCAGAACCCCGTGTCCGGAAAGCAGGATTTCGTGATGATGTCGGAGGCGCAGGAAATCAGCCTAGGGCGCAGCGCCAATGCCGACGTGCTCAAGCAATACAGCGTCTATCAAAATCCGGCCCTGCAAACTTATGTCAGCAGCGTCGGCCATGCGCTGGCCCAGAGCAGCCACCGCCCCAATCTCGACTACCGCTTCACCGTGGTCGATTCGTCCGAGATCAACGCCTTCGCCCTGCCCGGCGGCTATGTGTACATCACGCGCGGCATCATGGCCTACCTCAACTCGGAGGCAGAACTGGCGGCGGTGCTGGGTCACGAGATCGGCCACGTTACCGCGCGCCATGGCGTGCGCCAGCAGAGTGCGGCACAGGCCGCCAACATCGGCATCTCGCTCGCCGCCATTCTGGTGCCCGAACTCAACAACCAGGCCGTCCACGATGTCAGCAATCTGCTCGGCGGTGCGCTGTTGTCGGGTTACGGCAGGGAGCATGAGCTGGAATCGGACCGGCTTGGCGCCCAGTATCTGGCGCGCGCCGAATATGACCCGCAAGCGATGATCCGCGTGGTGGGCGTGCTCAAGAATCAGGAATTATTCGATGCCGAGGTGGCGAAACAGGAAGGGCGCGAACCGAGCCGCTACCATGGCACCTTCGCCACCCACCCGGACAACGACACCCGCCTGCAGCAGGTCGTGGGTGAAGCGAAGAACCTGACCGTGGCCAATCCGCAGGAGAAACACGAGGAATATCTGCGCCAGACCGAGGGCCTGATTTTTGGCGAGAACGTGGCCGAAGGCGTGGTGCGCGAGCAGCGTTTCCTGCACAAGGATCTGGGTATCGCGATCACCTTCCCGCCGGGCTGGGCCATCAAGAATCTGCCCGACGAAGTGCGCGCCCTGAGCCCGCAGAATGACGTTGTGCTCCAGCTCAAGCTCGACCCCCAGCCCAAAGGCACCGTGGTCGAATATGCACGCCGCCTGCTGGGACAGAACGTGATTATCGAGGCGCTCAAGATTGACGGTTTGCAGGCTGCGCTGGGCGGCCGCGACAACCATCTGCTCGGCGTGATCTATCTGGACGGCAAGGCGTTCGTGCTGCACGGCAGCGCCCAGTCGGCGCCAATACTGGATGCGCGGCGTAGCGCGATGGAGGCTGCGATCCGCAGTTTCCAGCGCCTGAACGAAAAGGAACGCTCTGCCATCAAGCCGCTCACCCTGCGCATGGTCAAGGCGGTTGCCGGCGACAGCTACGCCAAATTCGCCGCCCGCTCTCCGCTCGGGCGCAATGCCGAACAGTATCTGCGCCTGATCAACGCCCAGTATCCGCAGGGCGAGCCGGCAGCGGGACAAACGATCAAACTGGTTGAATAACGCATGTACGTCTATCACGGAAAATTAAAGGAGACCGACATCACGCCCGCCAAGGCGTTGCTGTTGCTCCTGCTGATCGCGGCATGGATCACGGTCGGCCTGGTCGGCCACGATCCGTGGAAACCCGACGAGGCCTACGGTTTCGGCATCATCCACTATTTCATCCAGAGCGGCGACTGGCTGCTTCCGGTGCTGGCCGACCAGCCTTATCTGGACAAACCGCCGCTGTATTTCTGGACTGCGGCGCTCTGTGCCAAGGCCTTCGCGCCCTTCTTGGCCCTGCACGACGGCGCACGCCTCGCGACCGGGTTCTACATGGCGCTCACCCTGCTGTTCACGGGTTTGAGCGGACGCGAATTGTTCGGCAAGTACCGTGGCTGGCCCGCCGCCATCCTGCTCATCGGCTGTCTCGGCATGCTGTTGCGGGCGCACGAGATCCTGATCGACAACGCCTTCCTCGCCGCCTGCGCGATGCTGCTGTACGGCTATGCCTTGAGCCTGCGCCGGCCCGCTCTGGCCGGCCTCTTCATCGGAACCGGACTCGGCGTCGGCTTCCTGAGCAAGGGCTTCATCGCACCGGTGCTGTTCATCGCCATCAGCCTCTTGCTGCTGCTGTTCCGCAACTGGCGCACCCGCAACCATTACACCGCGCTGGCCATCGCCGTGCTGTGCGCCCTGCCCTGGCTGGCGGTGTGGCCGTGGCTGCTGTACCAGCATTCGCCCGCGCTGTTCACCGAATGGGCGTGGACGCGCAACCTCGGACGCTGGTTCGCGTTTGCGCGCAGCGGAGATTACCCGGAAATTTTCTACTACCTGACTGCGTTGCCGTGGATGGCATGGCCGGCGGCGCCGCTCGCGGCGTGGACGGTGTGGGAGGCGCGCAAACGGGCGTGGCACGAAGCCGAATTCCAGTTGCTGCTGACGGCGCTGCTGGTGATGCTGGCGGCCTTGAGCCTGGTGCCCGATATCAACGACCAGAATGGACTGCCGATGTTGCTGCCGCTTGTGCTTCTGGCCACGGCGGCACTATCCACGCTGCGCCGCGGTGCCGCCAACGCGCTCGACTGGTTCGGTATCATGACTTTTGCCCTGCTCGCCATCCTGTTGTGGTGGGGCTGGGCCGGCCTGCTGCTCGACAACAACGCCAAGATCACGCACTGGTTGAAAGATTATCAGCCCGGCTTTGAGCCGGCTTTCGACGAGACTGCGCTCTGGATTGCGGTGGCATCCACCGTGCTGTGGGTGGTGCTGGTCTGGCGCACCGGGCGCTCGGTGCGGCGCTCGCTAATCAACTGGGCCAGCGGCATCACCCTGGTGTGGATACTGGTGATGACGTTGTGGCTGCCGTGGCTGGATAACGGCAAGAGCTACCGCCCCATGATCGACGATCTGTCGGCGCACCTGCCCGCAGACTACGCATGCCTCACCCTGTCGCATGTCGGGCAAAGCGAGCAGGCCATGCTCGAATATTTTGGCCAATTCAAATGGCATAGCCAGAAAATGGCAAAATGCGATTTGCTGCTGGTTCAGGGCGAACGCGTGGCGAGGCCGATTGAAAACGAGATTGGCTGGCAAAGAATCTGGGAGGGCGGTCGGCAGGGCGAACGCAATGAACGCTTCCGCCTTTATCGTCGCATCGGGAATTAGCGCGGCGGGATGACCCCGGGCAATTTCGTCGGGGCCGCAATGCGCACCTGCTTGTTCACATTGTAGGTGCCGAACACCACGGTAATGGCCGCGCGGCTCACGCCAAACTCGTCGGCCAGAAAATCCACCAGATGCGCGGTCGCCTTGCCGCGCACCGGATCCTCGGCCACATGGATCTCAAGCTGCTTGCCCTTGACCTTGCCGATCTTGGTCTTCTTCGCGCGCGGCCTGCCCAGGATGTTCAATACCAGCGTGTCGCCTTCCCATTTGCAGAAGGCTTCCATTTCGGCTCCGCGTGCCATCAGTCCACTCCCTTGATTTGCAGAATGAGAATGTCATCCAGTGCTTCCTCGCCGCGCGCCAGTCGCAACAGGCGCGGGAAGGTGCCGGTCTTGTGCACCGCCCACCGGCCCTGCCCCAGCTGTGTTGCACCCGCCAGATACGCCCCCGGTTCGGCCAGCAGCGCGCCGCTGGCGAGCAGGACATAATCGCCGCGCGCGGGCAATTGCGCCAGGTCTTCCACCGCAACGGCGGGCGCGCTTCGATACAGCCCCAATTCGCGCGCCACGATGTCCATGCGATAGACATATACCGTTGCGTCCGGCAGCGCGGCCAATTGCGTGGCGACGTTATGCGCCACCCCGACCCGCATGAAAGTCAGCATCGTGGTCAACACCAGGAACGTGTACACGGCGAGGATACCGGTCAGCGGCAACAGCAACAGCAGATTTTCCCGCATCTGGCGCCGCCTGCCCCACGCCATGCCCGCCATGAGCAAAAGTATGCAGCCCTCGGCCGCTAGCACGTCGACGTTGCCGACATACACGCTCAAACCGAGCGCCAACACCAGCAGCAAAGTCCCCAGCAAAATCTGGGCGGCCAGCAGTCCGCGCCCATCCTGTGGGCCGGCCAGCCGTTGCGCCAGAAACTGGCCGCACAGGATGGCGGCGAACGGAAACAGGATCACCGTGTAATGATCGAGCTGGAAGCTGGTCGCACTGAACAGCGCGAAGGTGACAAAGAACGCGCCGGACAGAAAAACGAAACCCGCTTTCGTCGCTGCCGCGCGCTGCGCGAACCGGCGCACGCCATCGAACATCGCCGCCACGAACACTGCCACCC
>JAVHSB010000321.1:0-1407 GCA_036171955.1 Sideroxydans sp. | reverse complement strand
ACGAAATGAAGCTGATCGTCGATCTGATCTACGAAGGCGGCATCGCCAACATGAACTACTCCATCTCCAACAACGCGGAGTACGGCGAGTACGTTACCGGCCCGCGCGTGATCGCCGACCAGTCGCGTGCCGCGATGAAGGAATGCCTGAAGAACATCCAGAACGGTTCCTACGCCAAGCAGTTCATTCTGGAAGGGCGCACCAACTATCCGGAAATGACCGCACGCCGCCGGCTCAATGCGGTGCACCCGATCGAGCAGGTGGGCGGCCAGTTGCGCGCCATGATGCCGTGGATCAGCAAGAACAAGCTGGTCGATCAAAGCAAGAACTAGGACAGGATGCGGGATACGGGGTACAGGGGAGGTCCTCTGTAATCCGTTTCCCGCAGCCCTGCATCCTGAATCCGGTATCCTGTATCCAATGAATAATTATCCGCATCCCATCATCGCCCGCGAGGGCTGGCCGTTCATCGCGATCTCGCTGGTCGCCGCGCTGGCCGCATCCGCATGGTGCCTGAGCTGGTCCATCCCGCTGTGGATCATCTTCCTGTTCGTGGTGCAGTTCTTCCGCGATCCGGCGCGCACCATTCCGCAGGATGCGGACGCGGTGCTGTCTCCGGCCGACGGGCGCGTGATCAAGGTCGAGCGCACGCAAGACCCCTACGCGCAGCGCGAGGCGATCCTGATCAGCGTGTTCATGAACGTGTTCAACGTGCACTCGAACCGCAGTCCGGTCGATGGCACGGTGGTCAAGGTGGAATATTTCCCCGGCAAGTTCGTGAACGCCGATCTGGACAAGGCTTCCGCCGAAAACGAGCGCAATGCGGTGGTGCTGACGACCGGCAACGGACAGACCGTGACTTTCGTGCAGGTGGCCGGTCTGATCGCGCGGCGCATCCTGTGCTACATCAAGGCGGGCGACGTGCTGGCGCGCGGCCAGCGCTACGGCTTCATCCGCTTTGGCTCGCGCGTGGATGTCTATCTGCCATTGAATGCTACCGTCAAGGTCAGCATCGGTGATAAAGTGGCTGCCACCGAAACCATCCTGGCTCGACTCGGCTGACTCCCATGAACCCGATGAATCAACGCAGCAAAATGGATTTGCGCCGGCGCGGCATCTATCTGTTGCCCAACCTGCTCACCACGGCCGCCCTGTTTGCCGGGTTCTATGCCATTGTGCAGGCCATGAATGGCCGCTACGAAATTGCCGCGGTGGCCATCTTCATCGCCATGGTGCTGGACGGTCTGGACGGCCGCGTGGCACGCATGACGCATACCCAAAGCGAGTTCGGCGCCGAATATGACAGCCTGTCCGACATGGTTTCGTTTGGCGTCGCGCCCGCGCTGGTCATGTACGAATGGGCCTTCAGGGGGCTGGGCAAGTGGGGCTGGTTCGCCGCATTCATTT
>JAVHSB010000320.1:0-1416 GCA_036171955.1 Sideroxydans sp. | reverse complement strand
GCTGCAACATCTCCAGGTGAAACAGCGAGGGAATCAGTTTTTTCCGGCTCAGATTGCCGCCCGCACCAAAGAAAACCAGCGTGCAGGGTTCCGGGCTTTTCATGTCATGCATCCTTTGTGGTGATTTTGTCCAAGCCCGGTGCTCGTAGGCGATCCGCCGGGGCGGCCTGACCGGGGCCTGGATTTTGAGGGCCGCTATTCTAGCGCACTTGGCCTATTCAAAGTGCCGCGCCAGCGTCTGCTCCAGCTTGATCTGGTCGGCCGTGAAGCCGCGGATGCCTTCCGCCAGCTTCTCCGTGGCCATCGCATCCTCGTTCATGGCCCAGCGGAATTCCACTTCGCCACGAGGGGCGGGACGCGCTGCGCTGGCCCCGCCGTCCATCAGCTTGCGTTCGAGCACCCCCTCGGTGGACTCCAGTTCGCGCAGCAGCGCGGGTGCGATGGTGAGGCGGTCGCACCCGGCGAGCGCGACGATCTCGCCCATGTTGCGGAACGACGCGCCCATGACGATGGTCTGGTAACCGTGTGTCTTGTAGAAAGCATAGATGTTGCGCACCGACTGCACGCCCGGATCCTCCTCCGCCGCAAACTCCTTGCCGGCTTTGGCCTTGTGCCAGTCGAGGATGCGCCCGACGAAGGGCGAGATCAGCGTCGCGCCCGCCTCGGCGCTGGCGCGCGCCTGGGCAAAGCCGAACATCAGGGTCAGGTTGCAGCGGATGCCTTCGCGTTCGAGGATCTCCGCCGCACGGATGCCTTCCCAGGTCGCCGCGATCTTGATCAGCACCCGTTCGTTGTCGATCCCGGCAGCGTTGTAGAGCGCGATCAGCTTGCGCGCCCGCAGCAGGGTGGCGGCGGTATCGAACGACAGTCGCGCATCGACCTCGGTCGAGACGCGGCCCGGAATACTTTGCAGCACCTCGACGCCGACACTCACCGCCAATTTGTCCATCGCATCGCACACCTGCTGCGCGCGCTCACGGCTCTGCGCTTTTGCCCATTGCACCGACGCTTCGATCAGCGGCACATACTCCGGCAGCGCGGCGGCCTTGAGTAGCAGCGACGGATTGGTGGTCGCGTCCTGCGGCCGGTGCAGACGGATCGCCGCGATGTCGCCGGTGTCGGCAACGATGGTGGTCATGGTTTTCAGTTGTTCCAGCAGATTGCTCATTTTCTTGCGCTCCATGCTTGCGGGGTGCGCCATCATACCCGCACGCCGCGCCACCTCCTGCGGCAGCATGCGGCGGCATCCCGCGAATCGGGTCGCAAAACCCGATTGCGGTTGTATGGGTGTGCGGCAGATGTTACGCTTGGCCGCACACATCGTGGCACTCTCCAATTACATCCTCACCCTCGGCCAGCACCTGCTCAAGCAGCACGGCGAACGCATCCACAAGATCGCGCTGGATGTCGGATTCA
>JAVHSB010000319.1:0-7040 GCA_036171955.1 Sideroxydans sp. | reverse complement strand
CGGTGTTCCGCTTCATCCAGCTTGCCCTGTTCCTGTTTGCCCCCTTCATCATGCAATGGAGTATGGGCAGTTCGGTTACTTCGAGCGGCGTCACCTTGTGGGCCCTGTTGGCGCCGGTCGGCGCGCTGGTGGTCTCCGGCTGGAAGGAGTCGATCCCGTGGTTCTTTGCCTACATGTTCCTGACCGTGATGTCGGGCTTCTTTGACTATGTGCTCGGAAACGGCGGCAGCGGCGGCATCCCGATGAATACCATCGGCTTGTTCTTCGCCCTGAATTTCGCCGCCATGTCCTCGATCCTGTATTTCCTAGTGCGCTACTTCGTCATCGAGACCGAAAAGATCAAGCAGCAACTCGACCAGCAGCATGCCTTGCTGGCCGAAGAGCAGAAACGTTCCGAGCGCGTGCTGTTCAATGTGCTGCCGTCGAATATCGCGGAACGCCTGAAAAGCAACGAGGGACTGATCGCCGACGGGTACGCCGATGTGACGGTCATGTTCGCCGATCTGGTCAACTTTACCCAGTTGACCGAACAAATGTCGCCGGAACAGATGGTTGGCCTGCTGAACAGCCTGTTTTCTGAATTCGACGAGTTCACTGAAAAGTTCGGGCTCGAAAAGATCAAGACCATCGGCGATGCTTACATGGTCGTGGGCGGATTGGCGCGCGAACGGCAGAACTATACGCAGGACATCATGGAAATGGCGCTGGAAATGATCGATTTCGTGGCCAAGCATCCGCTGACCGCGAAATTCGGTCTGGGGGTGCATTTCGGCATTGCCACCGGGCCGGTAGTGGCCGGGGTGATCGGCACCAAACGCTTCATCTATGACTTGTGGGGAGATACGGTGAACATCGCCAGCCGCCTGACGGATGATGCAAATGCCGGACAAATCCTGGTGGACAAGCTGACCTATAACCGCCTGCGCCACGACTTTCTGTTCGAGCCCCCGACCGTGCTGAACATCAAGGGCAAGGGCGAGATGGTCTCCTATTGCCTGGTCGGGCGTATCGACAAGCTGGGCGATAGCGGCAAGAACAATGTCTATCACCTGCCGCCGCATGACGGCGCGCCAGCCGTCGCCTGATTCACTCTCCGATCAGCTGTTTCCACACCGCGGATACCACGCCGGTATCCAGCTCATCCCGCTCGATGCGGCAGGTCTCCTGGTTGTTCAGGCGCATCCGGTGCTGCAAAAGGCGCAATTCACGGTACAGCGCGCGCAAGGCCTCGCTGTCGTCCCGCTCGATCAATCCCAGCTCGGCAGCCGTCTGCAGCAGCGCCAGATTGCCGCTGTTTGCCGTCAGTTGCGGATGGCGCGCGGCATGCGCCAAGACCAGGAATTGCACCATGAATTCGATATCGACCATGCCGCCGCTGTCGTGCTTGAGATCGAACAGCGCGCTGTGGTTGGGGTGGCCGTCGTGCATCTTCCGGCGCATGGCGCGCACCTCGGCCTGCAACGGTGCGATGTTGCGCGCTTGGCACAGGATCTCGCGGCGGATCTGCTCGAAGCGCGCCCCGACAGCGGCATCGCCGGCGCAGAAACGGGCGCGCGTCAGGGCCTGGTGTTCCCACACCCAGGCGTGTCCGCGCTGGTAGGATTCGAACGCCTCGACCGAACTGACCAACAGTCCGCTTTCGCCGTTCGGGCGCAGGCGCAGATCGACCTCGTACAAGCGCCCGGCAGCGGTATGGCTGGAGACCATCGTGTTGATGCGCTGTGCCAGCCGGGCGTAAATCTGCCCGGCATCGGGCTGTTCATCGTCGTACAGGAAGACCAGATCGAGATCGGAGGCATAGCCCAGTTCGCGCCCGCCCAGCTTGCCGTAAGCGATGATCGCGAAGCGCGGCTGGTCGCGGTGTCTCTGGCGCAGGTCGCGCCAGCACAGGCGCAACACATGGCGCAGGATCAGGTCGGCGAGATCGCTCAGGTGGTCGCTCAATTTCTCCAGCGGCAGAATCCCCTGCAGGTCCATGACCAGCAGATGGAAACTCTGTGCCTGCTGGAACTGGCGTAGCACGTCCATCTCGCGCTCGGTATCGCCGCTGTGCGCTGCCAGTTGTGCACCCAGCTGTGCGTCGAGCTGTTCCCAGTCCGGCGGAATGTAAAGTTCACGGGTGTCGAGCAGTTCGTCCAGCAGGATGGGATGCTGGGACAGGTAGTCACCGGCCCATGCGCTGGCGGCAAGAATGCGGATGAGCCTCGGCAGCGCCTGCGGGTATTCGGCGAGGAAAGCCAGATAGGAGGCGCGCCGCGCAATGCTTTCCAGCAGTTTTAATGAACGACTCAAGGCGTCATCGCGATTCTGTTCTGCCGCGCACAGGCGGATGAAACGCGGTACCAGGGTGTCCATGCGTTGGCGGCTGCTCTCGGGCAGTTGGAGATAACGGTTGCCTGCGCGCAAGCCGACCAGTAGTTCGGCCAGCGAGGATGCTGCGCCATAGCCGAGTTCGCCGAGAGCCGCCGTCAGAGTCGCTTTGTCGTCGCCTTCCTGCCACAGGGTTTCGTTGCCGCCTTCCTGCTTGTTGCCGAACACGGTCTCGAACTGTGCGCTGACAAAGGCGCGCAGGGGATCGAGCACGCCGAGCAGGGCGGCATAGTCGGCGTAGCCCATCGCGCGCGCGATGATCGCTTGCTGTTCCTGGTTTTCCGGCAACATCTGCGTCTGCTGGTCTTCCAGGTACTGCAGGCGGTGTTCCAGCTCGCGCAGGAAAACATAGCTCTGGTCCAGTCGATGCACGACGTCCTCCTGCAACTCTCCGCTTCGCGCCAGCAGGCGCAACACCTCGCGCGTGGGCCGGATGCGCAACTGCGGTTCGCGCCCGCCGCGGATCAGCTGGAATACCTGGGCGATGAATTCGATCTCGCGAATGCCGCCCGCGCCCAGCTTGATGTTCTGCTGGCGTTCGCGCCGCACGACTTCGGCGCGGATCTGCGCGTGCAGTTTGCGCATCGAATCGAAGGCGCCGAAATCCAGATATTTGCGGAACACGAACGGCACGGCCAGCCGTTCCAGTTCGATGATGCGCGGGTCGCGTGCGGGCGAGATGACGCGCGCCTTGATCCAGGCATAGCGCTCCCATTCGCGGCCCTGCTCGACCAGATATTCCTCCAGTCCGGCGAAACTCATCGCCAGCGGGCCGCTGTCGCCGTATGGGCGCAGGCGCATATCGACACGGAAAACATAGCCATCGGCGGTCAGGTCGTTGATCAGGGCGATGATGCGCCGCCCGAGGCGGCTGAAGAATTCGTGATTGGACAGGCTGCGTGCGCCGTCCGTCTCGCCTTCTTCCGGATAGACGAAAATCAGATCGATGTCGGAGGATACGTTCAATTCCCCGCCACCCAGCTTGCCCATGCCGACCACCAACATCTCCTGCGCGCTGCCGCTGTCCGCGCCGAGCGGACGTCCGAATTGCCCGACCAGGCTGGCCATGCAGCAGCTCTGCGCGCGCTGCACGGCGAGTTCGGCCAGGGCGGTCATGGCCCGCGTCACTTCGGACAGATCGCACAGCCCGCCCAGGTCGCGCAGGATCAGATGCAGCATCACCCGCTTGCGTAGCATGCGCAATGCGCGCGCCAATTCCGCTTCGCCGGCGGCAGGCAGCTCATTCAGCCAGCCTTCGAGCAGGGCGCGGTCGGCGGCCTGCCGGTGATCCGCGCGCAGTCTTTCCAGCCAGTCGGATTCGGCATCGAGCAGGCGGGCGAAATAATGGCTGCAGGAACGGGCGTGGGCAAGTAATGCGTCGAATCCGGCAATCTGCAATGTGGGGCGCATCGTGGTTCGGTTAGAATGCAAATCCAAGTTTTGTTCGGCAACATTATAGCCCCATGTTTTATCGTTTCCCTTTCTGGTGCGGATTGGCAAAGGTCTGCGCATCATGTTGAAAATCCTGTTGCGGCATACCCGGCGCGGCAGCTTTTATCTCGCCCGCATCCTGCTGTTGCTGGTGCTGGTATCCGGCGTGAGCGGGGCCGTGTTTTTGCGCTACTGGCTGCTGCCGCAGATCGAGCGTTACCACGGCGATATCGAGGCGGCTGCCAGCGCAACCCTGGGACGTCCATTGACGATCGCTCGCATCGAGGCGAGCTGGGAAGGCTTGCGTCCGAGCCTGCTGCTGTCGGAGGTTAGCATCCGCGACGAGCAGAACAATGTCGCCTTGCAGCTTCCCGCGATGCGCAACACGGTTGCCTGGAGCAGCCTGCTGTTCGGCGAATTGCGTTTCTACAGCCTGCAGCTGGACAACCCGCAATTGCTGATCCGGCGCGATCAAGCGGGCATCCTGTATGTGGCCGGTGTCCAGTCCGACGCGCGAACTTCCATCGTCTCCGACGCCACCAGCGCAGACTGGCTGCTGCACCAGACCCGGATCGTCATCCGCAATGGCCGGCTCGTGTGGCAGGACGAGATGCGCGGCGCGCCCGCGATCACCTTCGAGCAGGTCGATCTGACGCTCGACAATTCCTCCGAACATCATCGTTTTGACTTGCACGCCGCGCCGCCGTCGGCGCTGGCCACCACGGTTGAGTTGAAGGGCGATCTGTACGGCACCGACTTTGCCACTCTGGTGGACTGGCATGGGGAATTGTCCGGGGACATTGCCGGCCTGGATGTCGCGGCATGGCGTCCCTGGCTCGATCTGCCGGCTGCGGGGCAGCAAGGCAGCGGCGATCTGCAGTTGACGTTGCGCGTGGCACAGGGTGCTGTCACGAAAGTCGTTGCCAGCGTCGATCTGCATGAGGTGAAGGCGCGCCTCGGGGCCGACTTGCCGGAACTGGCGGTGCGCCGGATGAAAGGGCAACTGGGATGGCGGCAACTCGACGGCGGTTTCGAAATCTCCGCCAATGATTTTTCCCTGCGCCTGCACGACGGATTCAACCTGCCGACGACGAATTTCCTGCTCAACTGGAATGGCCGGAGCGGTTATCGTTCCGCCTCGGGCGAAGTGCGCGCAGATAACCTCGATCTGGCAGGCATTGCTGTGGTGCTCGACTATCTGCCGCTGGAGCCCGCGCTGAAAAATCGCGTGGCGGAAATGGGGCTGCAAGGACGTGTCCGCAATCTGCATGCAAGTTGGCAAGGCGACATGGATAAACTGCTGCGCTACCGGTTGCAGGCTCAATTCGAGAAGGTTGCGATGCGCCAGGTGCGCGATCTGCCGGGCTTTTCCGGATTAAGCGGGACTGTCGATGGCAGCGACAGCGACGGTGAGCTGTCGTTGAACAGCAATGATCTCAAATTTCAGATTCCGGATTTCCTGGCCGAGCCGCTCCAGTTCGACCGCGTGACGGGACGGCTCACCTGGCAGCGCAATCCGCAGCGCAGCTGGGATCTGAAGTTGAATGACTTGCATGTTGCCAATGCCGACCTGAGCGGCACTGTCTTTGGTGGCTATCAATTGAATGATGGCCCGGGAGTGGCCGATCTGACCGTCAATCTCGCGCGCGCATCGGTGCGCCATGTGGCCCGCTACATTCCGCAGCATTCGTTTGGCGCAGCGACTTACCATTGGTTGCAGACCGGTTTGCAGGGCGGCTTGGCCGATTCGTTTCAGCTGCGCGTGCGCGGCAACCTGCGCGACTTTCCCTTCGCGGATGGCAAAACCGGTTTGTTCAGGCTCACCGCCAAGGCCAAGGGGGTGGCGATCGAATTCGCCCCGGCCTGGCCGCGCATCGAGCAGGCGCAGGCGGAATTGCTGATCCAGGGCGGCTTGCTCGAAGTCAAAGCCGCCACTGCGCATACCGCGGGAGCCTCCTTGCAGCACGTGCGGGTGGCCTTGCCGGACATGCTGGCGGACAGATTGCTGATGGAGGTGGACGGCGAGGCCGCCGATGAAACCCAGCGCGCGCTCGACTACATCCGCAACAGTCCGGTCAGGACTTACTTGAATGGCTATACCGACGCTTTTCAGGCGCGCGGCAAAGGCTTGCTCAGGCTGCATCTGGATATTCCGCTGGATCAATCGTCGCCGACACAGGTCCGTGGCAGCTACCGGCTGGATGGCAATGAACTGGATCTGGGGGCGCATGTGCCTTTGATGAAAAATGCGCGTGGCGAGATTGCGTTTGGCAACGATAGTCTGCAGGCCAGGGAGGTGACAGCACAGATACTGGGCGGTCCGGCACAACTGTCGCTGCGCAATGACGGCGGCAACCTGCTGGTCGATGCGGACGGCACAATGGATGCGGGCAGCCTGCATGCGAATTACGGCTATGCGCTCTTAAGCCGACTGCAAGGCAAGACCGATTGGCAAGCCAGGATCAGCGTGCGCGACAAGCTCGCCACCGTGCAGGTGAGCTCGACGCTGCTGGGCCTGACTTCCAGCCTGCCCCAACCGTTCAACAAGGCGGCGGAGCAAAAGGTTCCGCTGCATTTCGAGCTGCATGACATCAGTGCCACACAAGATACGCTGCAGTTGCGTTACGGCAAGACTCTGGATGCGACTCTGGTGCGGAATGCTCCAGCCGGGGGGGGCTGGGAGATCCGGCGCGGCAGCATCCTGCTGGGCGACGTGAAAAAGACAAGTGCAGCGCCGGGCATCTCGATCATCGGCCACCTGCCGCGTTTCGATTTGCAGGGATGGAATGGCTGGTCCGATCTGCCGCAGCGCGAGGGTGTGCTGCCCAACATCGCACGCATTGATGTAACGCTCGATCAGGTGGCGGGTTTCGGCAACCGCTGGCGGGATCTCAACATTCGCGGCAGCGGCCGCAACGGTCTGGTCAGCACCCGTCTGACTTCCCCGGAGATCAACGGCGACCTGATCTGGCAGCCGCAGTATCAGGGCAAGCTGCTGGTGCGATTGAAGCAGTTGAAGCTGGGTGAGGGGCGCGCGGATGAAGCGTCGTCGGCCACGTCTGCAACGGTTCAGGTGCCCGGACCGGTGTCGATTCCGGTGATCGATATGCGGGTGGACCATCTTGCCTGGAAGGGGCGCGAGTTGGGCAGACTGGAACTCATGCTGGAGGGAGAGGAAGGGGATGTCGTGCTGAAATCCCTGCATCTGACCAACCCCGATGCGATGCTGGAGGCAGGCG
>JAVHSB010000318.1:0-1435 GCA_036171955.1 Sideroxydans sp. | reverse complement strand
CATCTGCGGGTCGAATTCCTTGAGAAATTAAGAAACGAAGAGAAGTATCCGGATATGCAAGCGCTGACGCGGCAGATTGCGCTGGATGTGGATAATGCCAAGCAATGGTTCATCGAACATGAGTGATCCAGCCGGAATGACGAATTGGAATTTATTGACGCAGTTCGAGAATGAACATGAGTGAAGACAAGAAGAAATACCCGTTGAATCTCCCCGACACCCCCTTCCCCATGCGCGGCGACCTGGCCAAACGCGAGCCGCTGATGCTCGCGCAATGGCAAGCGCAGCGGCGCTACCAGCGCATCCGCGCAGCGAGCAAGGGACGCAAGCAGTTCATCCTGCACGACGGCCCGCCCTATGCCAACGGTGACATCCACATCGGCCACGCGGTGAACAAGGTGCTGAAGGACATCATCATCAAGAGCAAGACGCTCTCCGGTTTTGACGCGCCCTATGTGCCGGGCTGGGATTGCCACGGCCTGCCGATCGAACTGCAAGTGGAGAAGCAACACGGCAAGGCCATCCCGCCCGCGCAGTTCCGCGAACTGTGCCGCGAATATGCGAAAGCGCAGATCGAACGCCAGAAAAAAGATTTCATCCGTCTCGGCGTACTGGGCGATTGGGACCAGCCTTACCTCACCATGGATTTCAAGACCGAGGCCGACATCATTCGCGCACTGGGCAAGATTCAGGAGCGCGGTTATCTGTATCAGGGGCGCAAGCCGGTGAACTGGTGCCTCGATTGCCAGTCCGCTTTGGCCGAGGCCGAGGTGGAGTACGAGGATAAGGTGTCTGCCGCCATCGACGTGGGTTTCGAGGTGAAGGACATCGAAGCTGCAGGCAAAGCTTTTGGCGTGTCCCTGCCTGGCAATGCAAAGGTGTATGCGGTGATCTGGACCACCACACCGTGGACGCTCCCGGCCAACGAAGCGGTGAGCGTGCATCCGGCACTGGAATACGACCTCGTCAAAACCGACAAGGGTTATCTCATCCTCGCCGCCGACTTGGCGGGAGCCTGTCTGCAACGTTACAGTTTGGGCGGCAGCAATAATCGCGGGGATGGCCAGGCCGCGGCCTGTTATGGCCGCGCGCTGGAATATCTGCCCCTGCAACATCCGTTTTACGACCGCATCGTGCCCATCATCTGCGGCGAGCACGTCACGCTGGAAGCGGGCACGGGCCTGGTGCACACCGCGCCGGCGCACGGCGTGGACGACTATGTCGTCGGCCAGAAATACAACCTGCCGGTGGAGAACCCGGTGGGCGACGACGGCAAGTTCATCTCGACGACGTCCCCCGTCGGCGGTACCCCGCTGGCCGGCGTGTTCGTGTGGAAGGCGAACGACCTCGTGCTGCAGGCGATGGCGGCGAGCGGGCACTTGCTGCATCAGGAAAAGGTGACCCACAGCTACCCGCATTGCTGGCGCCACAAGAC
>JAVHSB010000317.1:3005-7055 GCA_036171955.1 Sideroxydans sp. | reverse complement strand
ATGATCGCCTCTTCCACTGCCACGATCCGCGCTTCGCGCACCTTGTCGGCGATAAGGTTCCGGTCGGCACAGGCGCGTGCGATGTCGCCGGCGTTCACTGCCTGCGCGGCTCGCGCGCAGGCAAGCAAGTAAGCAGACTGCGGATAGGCATCGTTCTCGTGGCCGGTGCGGCCGTGTGCGTCCGCCTCGCAGGCTTGCAAGATGAGGTTGAATCGCTCCGGCTTGCGCCAGAGGTCGCAGGCATCGAACAGTTTGACGATGGTATCCGGGCGCAGCTCGCGCGCCTTGTGCACATGGCTGTGGTAGCGCGCCACAAGAAACGCCAGATCGCGGCAATCGGCCGGCACGCGCAGGCGTTCACAGACTTTCTTTAACAGATCGACGCTGCGCTGTTCGTGGCCGATGTGGCGCGGCAGCGTGTCTTCCGGCGTGGTGGCCTTGCCCAGGTCATGCCCGAGTGCGGCAAAGCGCACTTCGAGCGGGCGCCTATGCCGCGCGCTGTCGTCCAGCACCATCATCACGTGCACGCCGCAATCGATCTCCGGATGGTAATGCGCCGGCTGCGGCACGCCGAACAATCCTTCCACTTCCGGCAGGATCTTTTTCAGGGCGCCGCATTCGCGCAACACGAGAAAGAAACGCGAGGGGTGTGCTTCCATCAGGCCGCGCGCGAGCTCCTGCCACACGCGCTCGGCCACCAGCGCATCAACTTCGCCGTTCGCCACCATGCAGCGCATCAGTTGCAGTGTCTCCGGCGCAATGGAAAATCCGAAGCGGGCGGCGAAGCGGGCGCCGCGCAGGATGCGCACCGGGTCTTCCGCGAATGCATCGCTCACGTGGCGCAGGATGCCGGCCTTGAGGTCGCGCTGGCCGCCGTAGGGGTCGATGAGATTGCCAGCGGCATCCTGCGCGATGGCGTTGATGGTGAAGTCGCGGCGCAACAAGTCCTGCTCCAGCGTGACCTCGGGCGCGGCATAAACGTTGAATCCTTTGTATCCTGCCGATGTTTTGCGCTCGGTCCGCGCCAGCGCATATTCCTCATGCGTTTCCGGATGCAGGAACACCGGGAAGTCGCTGCCGACCGGCTTGAACCCGCGCGCCACCATTTCCCGGGGGGTGCTGCCGACCACCACCCAGTCGTGATCCGTCACCGGCAAGCCGAGCAGACGGTCGCGCACTGCACCGCCGACACAATAGACGCGCAGGTCGTTATCTTTCATTTGCGCTTGCAGCCGGTTCGCTGCTGTCGATGGTGCCCAGGCGCTGCTTGAGCGATGGCGCAGCATCGCCGAACAATTCGGCGTAATAGAGCGTGTTGCTCATGACCTTGCGCACGTAATCGCGCGTCTCGTCGAAGGGGATGGTCTCGATATAGATCGCGCCTTCCAGCGGACGGCTGGCGCGCCATTTGCGGGCCCGCGTCGGCCCCGCGTTGTAGGCGGCGGACGCAAGCACCGGACTGTCGTCGAAGCGGCTGTACACACTTTTCATGTAATACGTTCCCAGCCGCAGATTCACATCGAGCTGATGGAGCATGGCCTTGCGATATCCTTTCATGCCCAGCCGCTGGGCGGCCCAGCGCGCCGTGGCCGGCATCACCTGCATCAGTCCGGTAGCGCCGACTTCCGATTTCGCATGGTCCGCGAAACGGCTCTCCTGGCGCATCAGGCCATACACCCAGGCCTCTTCCAGATCGTGCTCGCGCAAGGGTGATTGCAATGCCTCGCGGTAGGGCGCCGGATAACGCAGATTGAAATCGTGCATCTCCACCGTGCGCATGGCCGCGTTGATCGAGCGATCGTACATGTCATTGCGTTGCGCCATCTCCGCCGCGACCAGCAATTCATGGTCGTCCAGTCCGCGCAGCGCCCAGTCCCATTCTTTTGCGGCCTCCACGCGCAGTCCCATCCGGTACAGCAGGAGGGTGCGCTGCATTTCCGGACGCGCCTGCATCGCGGCGAGTTCCTGCCCGGTCGTCTCGAATTTTGTGGCCTTGCGTGCAACAGGCGCGACGCCCAGTTCCTCTGCGGCCAACTGGCCGTAATAGTGAAACTCGCGACTGAGTGAAACAAACACTGCCTGCGCTTCCTCCGTCAGACCGAGCGCATGCAATGCCCGACCCTTCCAGTAGCGCCAGGCTGCCTCGTTTTGCTGTTGCGGCGACATCGCATCGATGCCGACGCGGACTTCATGCCAGTTTTCCGCACGAAGGGCAGCGCGCACCCGCCACGCCAACTGCTTCTCGTTCAGTTCGGCTGTGCCGGCCGCCTCGTACCAGCCCAGCGCCCGCTCGTCGTGCTCTTGTGCTGCCGCGTATCCCAACAAGGCAAAGCCGTACTGCCGCTCACTGTCCTCCAGCTCGCCCACGATGCGCTGCCATTCCGCATAGGCCAGATTGACCGAGCGATTTGCCAGCCGTTGCAGTGCGAACATGGCCACTGCACGTCGCCCGGCGCTGGCCGCTGCAAAGGGTGTATTGCGCAAATAGTGTTGTGGATTGCGCGCGGCCGCATCCAGTTCGGCCACCGGCCATCGCTCCGTTGCGGGCAGGTAGCGATTGAGTTTCCTGGCCTGGGACAGCCTGCCCGCCTCCAGAAAAGTCCGCATGCGTTGCGCCACATCGCTCGCACTGATGAAACCGCGAAGGATGGCCGCCTCGAACAGCGGCTGGCAAGTTTCAGTCTGGGCCGCGTCGGTGAACCACAGGGCGCGTGCGGCGAGCAGGGTTACGTCTTCGTCCTCGCGGCGCTGCCATTGCAGGGCATAGCAGGTCAGTTCCGCATCCGTTTCGACCAGATTGGGATATTCCGCCGCGAATTCATCCCAGCGTTTCTGTTTCGCCATTTGTTTCAGCCACTCACCCCGGAATTTGTCGATCACCGGGGTATCTTCGACGCGCGCGAAAAATGCCCGGATCTCGCTGCTGTCCGGCTGATCCCAGCGCATGCGCAGGCGGTAATAGGTCACGTAGGGTTCGAGCGGCGTGGACCCCAAGCGCTGTGCCAACGACTGCAATTTTTCCGCCTGACCGTTGGCAAATGCGGCACGGGCCGCGAAGAAATCCTCCGCTTCGCCCGCGCAGGCCAGCGTCGGCAGGATGAACAACAAAAATTTAAAAAGTCTCGCCATGCCAATTTGGAAAAGTTCACAGACCCCGTGAGCGCATTCATAGCCAAGCGCTCGCGTATGCCCGAGCCGGGACGCACAGCGCCTGAAAGCCGCCTTGCCGGGTTTATGGATGGAGCATAGCACAGGCCGACATCGCGCCCGATGCGGCGACAAGCGTCTGACCGCCATTGCGCCGACGTCCCGGGCGGTCGGGGGCAATTGCATCCCTTCTGCAACCCCGCGGCCGGTAGCAAAAAAAACGGGCCACCTTGCGATGGCCCTGAATAGGAGGAGAGTATGAAAGATCGAGTTGTTAACAACTCAAAGCTCGCAACTCGGAGAGAATTGTAGGCGCGCACCGACGCTTTTCCTATATGCCGGATGGCCTATATCCCGGCCTATATCTTTTGGCAGGCTATCTATATATTCTGCGCCAATAGCCTGTAATTATGGCAATCTTCCCGCGCTGACCCGCTCGATTCCCGCCAAATCTCTGGCTGAAAAAATAGCGACGAACCCTTGTCGGTTCAACAGGTCGCGCACCGCCCCGGCCTGGTCATAGCCGTGCTCCAGCAACAGCCAGCCACCGGCGCACAGGAATCGGGGCGCAACAGCGACGATGCGGCGAATATCGTCCAGGCCATCCACGCCCGAAGCGAGCGCTAACAAGGGCTCGAAGCGCACGTCGCCTTGTGCAAGGTGAGTGTCGTTGGCAGCAATATAAGGCGGGTTGGCTACGATGAAGTCGAAGCACTGATCGTCGAGCGCTTCATACCAATCGCTTTGCACGAAACGAACGTTGCCCAACCCCAGGCGTTGCGCATTCTCCACCGCCACCGCCAAAGCCGCCGTCGATGCGTCCACCGCCACCAGTTCCACATCGGGCCTGGAATGCGCGATGGAAAGTGCGATCGCGCCCGATCCCGTGCCGAGATCGAGCAC
>JAVHSB010000317.1:0-2905 GCA_036171955.1 Sideroxydans sp. | reverse complement strand
GTGAGCTCGCCGATGTCGCCGTCCATGATCTGGTCCATCTTGTACAGGGTGAGGTTGATGCGGTGGTCGGTGACGCGCCCCTGCGGGAAGTTGTAGGTGCGGATGCGTTCGGAGCGGTCGCCGCTGCCGACCAGCGATTTGCGTTCGGCCGCGATCTTGCTGTGCGCTGCCTGCTCCTGTTTGTCCTTGATGCGCGCGGCCAGCACGCGCATGGCCTGCGCCTTGTTCTGGTGCTGCGAGCGGCCGTCCTGGCATTCGACGACAGTGCCGGTCGGGATGTGCGTGATGCGCACGGCGGAGTCGGTCTTGTTGATGTGCTGGCCGCCCGCGCCGGATGCGCGAAAGGTATCGATGCGCAGCTCGGCAGGATTCAGTTCCACTTCACCCACTTCATCGGCTTCCGGCAAGATCGCCACGGTGCAGGCCGAGGTGTGGATGCGGCCCTGGGTTTCGGTGGCGGGCACACGTTGCACACGGTGCGCGCCCGACTCGAATTTCAATACCGAATACGCCCCCCGCCCGACGATGCGCGCGATGACTTCCTTGTAGCCACCCATCTCGCCAGGACTTTCCGAGACGATCTCGACCTGCCAGCGGCGGCGCTCGGCGAATCGCGCGTACATGCGAAAGATGTCGCCCGCAAACAGGGCGGCCTCGTCGCCACCGGTGCCGGCGCGCACTTCGAGAAAGACGTTGCGTTCGTCATTGGGGTCTTTCGGCAGCAACTGTTTTTGCAATTCGACTTCGAGCTGTTCCAGCTTCTCGTGCCCGGCCTTGATTTCGGCATCGGCAAATTCGCGCAGATCGGGATCGGCCGTCATTTCCTCGGCGGCGCCAATGTCGGCCACGCAGGCTTGCCAGGCATGGAAAAGCTCGACGACGGGCTCGATCTCGGCGCGTTCGCGATTGAGTTTGCGGAACCCATCCATGTCGCGCGTGGCTTCTTCGGTACTCAACAAACGCGTGACTTCATCCAGGCGCTCGGCAAGGTTCGCCAGCTTGGCAGCGATGCTGGGTTTCATTCCGTGTCGTGCAGGCGATAGAGACGATGCACGGTTTCGAGCATGCCATCGCGTTCATCGGAGGTGGCCTGGTTCAATGCCTGGGTCGGCGCATGGAGGAATTTGTTGGTCAGTGCGTTGCTGAAGCTTTCCAGCACCTTTTCGGGCGGTTCGCCTTTGGTCAGCGCACGCAGGGCCTTTTCCATTTCGGCACGGCGCTGGCGTTCGGCGTGGTCGCGCAAGGCGCGGATGGTCGGCACCACGCCGCGCGATTCCATCCAGTGCACGAAATCATTCACGCCTGAATCGATGATGACCTCTGCCTCCTTCACCGCGCCTTGGCGCGCGTCCAGACCGTCGCGCACGACTTCGGAAAGATCGTCAACGGTGTACAGGAACACATCGTCCAGATCGGCGACTTCCGCTTCCACATCGCGCGGCACCGCCAGATCGACGATGAACAGCGGACGATGTTTGCGCGCCTTCAGCGCGCGTTCGACCATGCCTTTGCCTAGGATGGGCAAGGGGCTCGCGGTGCAGGTGACGATGATGTCGTGTTGCGCCAGTTGATCCGGCAGCTCGTTCAGGGTGACCGCATCGCCGTTGATGCGGCGCGCCAGTGTCTGCGCGCGTTCCAGCGTGCGGTTGGCGACGGTGATATGTCTGGGGTTGCGGGCGGCGAAATGCACCGCGTTGAGCTCGATCATTTCGCCCGCGCCGATGAACAATACGCGCTGCTCCGCAATGGCGGGATAAATGCGCTCGGCCAGTTTCACCGCTGCCGCCGCCATGGAGACCAGGTTGGCACCGATCTCGGTCTGCGTGCGCACATCCTTGGCAACGGAGAAGGTGCGCTGGAATAATTTGTGCAGAAGAAAGCCCATCGTGCCCGCTTCTTCCGCCTGCCTCACCGCCTGTTTCATCTGTCCCAGGATTTGCGGCTCGCCCAGCACCATCGAGTCCAGACCGCTGGCAACCCTGAAAGCATGCTTCACCGCCTGCTCTTGGGGCAGACGATAAATGTAGGGCTCGATGTCATTCGCTGCCAGATGGTGATAGGAGGCCAGCCAGTTGACGGCCTGTACCGGTGTGCTGGTGTTGCAATAAATTTCGGTGCGGTTGCAGGTGGACAGGATGGTGGCCTCTTTGGCGGCACCATTGCTTACCAGATCGCGCAGGGCGACATCCATCGCTTCTGCGTGGAAAGCGATCTGCTCGCGCACGTTGAGCGGAGCGGTCTGGTGATTGATGCCAAAGGTCAATAACTGCATGGGTATTCCGCTATCTGCCAGAACCGGGGGGCGGAATTATAGAGGCTGGGGCGGCTTTCTGCCAGCCACCCCGCTTGCGTGAGCTACTTGGCGGACCCGAGCTGCTTCAAGGCCGCCAAGGCATCGGGGCGCAATGTGCTGTCCGGATATTGCTTAAGGAAACGTGCAAATGCGACCTGGGCATCGGCAGTATTGCCGGCATCAACCATGGCGATGGCCTTGCTGAACTCGTTCAGCTCTGCCTCGTCGATCGTCACCGGCTTGGCTTCACCCTTCCAATAGACATCGTCCGCATCGGCCAGGGAACCGCGCACGCCACCGGCCGCCGTCGTGGTGGACAGCTTTTTCTTGGGCGTCAGCAATTCGATTTTCTTGCGCAAGCGCTCCCACAGGGAAAGCTCCTGATCATCGGCCGCCTGCACCGGGCTGGCCAGCACGATCCCCAACATCACCAGTAATGCGATCAATTTCTTCATCTTGCTTCTCCTCGTTAAGTAAGAGCCCTATGGCTCACAATGCATTCAATAGTTCCAGCGCCAGGGCGCGATATTGCGTCTGCACCGCCGGATCCAGTTTCCTTGCCTTGATAAATGCGGCTTTTGCGTTCTTGGTGGCGCCCATCCGCTTGTAGGC
>JAVHSB010000316.1:0-1441 GCA_036171955.1 Sideroxydans sp. | reverse complement strand
CCTTGTGACAGGCGGAGCATTTCAGCGGCGGCGACTGGTGCTTGCCGAGCAGCGGGAATTTGGTCTGCTTGCCATGATCGAATTTGACCTTCTTCCAGTCGTCCGCGACGTGGCAGCTTTCGCACTTCACGCCGAAATTGCCCTTGTGCGCCTTGTCGTCATCCTTCTTGTGGCAGGAGACGCAGATCATCTGCAGCTTGTCCTTGTACAGGTCGCCCTTGTGACAAGCGGTGCATTTCAACGGCGGCGACTGGTGCTTGCCGAGCAGATCGAATTTGGTCTGCTTGCCGTGATCGAACTTGATTTCCTTCCAGTCCTTCTCGACGTGACAGGACTCGCACTTGGGGCCGAATTTCCCCTTGTGTGCCTTGTCGTCATCCTTCTTGTGGCATTCGTTACATTTTGTCGGTGTGCCCTTGTATTTCTTCTCGATGTGGCACTTGTCACACTTCACTTCCTCGTGCTTGCCGAGCAAGGGGAATTTCGTCTTGTCGTGGTCGAACTTGGTCGTCTTCCAGTCTTTTTCGCCGTGGCAAGTCTCGCACTTCGGCCCGAGCTTGCCCTTGTGCGCTTTCTCGTCATCCTTCTTGTGGCAGGAGACGCAAGTCATCTGCAGCTTGTCCTTGTACAGGTCGCCCTTGTGGCAGGCGGTGCACTTCAGCGGCGGCGACTGATGCTTGCCGAGCAGCGGGAATTTGGTGTTTTTGGCATGGTCGAACAAAATATCTTTCCAGCCCTTGTCCACGTGGCAGGTCTCGCACTTCTTGCCGAAGTTGCCCTTGTGCGCCTTGTCATCGTCTTTCTTGTGGCAGCTGAAGCAGACCCTGGGCGCATCGCGGAACTTGCTGCCCGCCTTGTGGCAGCTGTCGCATTTGACCTTCTCGTTGAGGTGGCCTCCCTTGAGTTCGAAGTCGGTCAGTTTATGGTCGAATTTCTGATGGTCGAATTCGGCCGCCTTGAAATCGCGCCCCTTGTGCTCGCCGTGACACTCCTTGCAATCCTTGGCGGCATCGATGCGGCCGTGGTGGCCGCTCTTGTCGGCGACATCCTTGCCGATGTCCTTGTGGCAATCCATGCACAGGATGTTCTGCGCCTTCTTGTCGAATTTTTTGTGGCATTTCTCGCAATTCGCCTCTTCCTTGGCGTGCCCCTTGATGACATCGCCCGGCATCAACAATTTGTTGGCCTGCGCATGGAGCGGCAGGACGAACAGGCAGAGCAGCAGGGCGAAGTAGCGCAGGAAGCGGGTCATGGTCGTTTCGATTTCAGTACGCGTGTACCGCATAGATGTGGTAGATAGCGGTAAACACCATCATGAACACCAGCGGGATGTGGAAAATATGCCACCACGAGAACAGGCGCTCGTAAGTGTGAAACTGGGCTGCGTCACGCACGGCATGCAGATAAGCAGCAATCTTGGCGCAATACTCCTTGTACAAGC
>JAVHSB010000315.1:0-1444 GCA_036171955.1 Sideroxydans sp. | reverse complement strand
GGCTCCCACATAAATCTACTCCGCAGCACAATCGCTGCGTCGCGTGCTTGTTCAACCCTCGCCTACCTACCAGGTATGTCTCGTCATTCACTCCGCGGCTCCTTGCCCTTGTGCTGCTCGCTACGATTTCTGTGGGTGATCTATGCTTTACTGAATATCAATGCCAGCGACAGCAGCGCACCATGCACCATCATCGCCGCGATGGTGAGTTTGATCGCATCGGCCAGTCGCTGCGGCTGGGCGGCATGGCGCAGCAACTCGCGTGAAGCTTTGATGCTCAACGGCAAAGCGAACAGTGACAACAGCGCGAGCGCAGGCAACCATCCCAACAACACGCTCGCCAGCAACCACGCATAAGCCAGCGCCGCGATCAACACATAACCCCAGCGCGCCTGCCGCACCTCAAGCCTTGCCACCCAATGCAGTTTACCCGCTGCCGTGTCGGCGGTACGGTCGGGGAACTGGTTGATATAGAGCAGGTTGGCGACCAGCAGCGCGTACGACAGGCCCGCGATGAACGGCCCGGCGCTGAATGTTTTGCGCTGCACGAAATCGGCACCGACGGTGATGGCAAGGAATCCGGCCGCAACGCACAACTCTCCCCATCCGCGACTGTTTAATCGGAACGGCGTTGCCGAATAAGCCCAACCAATAAACAAGCCTGCCAATCCCACATACAGCAATTGGGGTGCAGAACGCGACATCAACCACAAGCCAGCCAGCACCACCATGGCTAGCAAGGCAAAACCGAAATTGCGCGTCTGCGCCAAAGTCAGCACACCGTTCTGGATGAAACGGCTGCCGCCGGTGAATGGAAAGATTCGTTCCACGTTGTGCGCATCCGTGCCGTTGAGCGCATCGTAATAATCGTTGAGCACGTTCACGCCGGCGTGCGCCAGCAAAGCGAAAAGCACAGTGACGGCCGCCAGCATGACATCGAAATCAAGTGCGTCATGCCACGCCACTGCAAGGCCGAGCAAGGCCGCCATCAGACTTGCAGAAATGAATGCCGGACGGGTCGCCGCGAAATAGCGGGCTGCAGGATTGGCGAACAGCTCCAGTGTCGGTTCCAGCGGTTGCGTCATACCAGTCTCCCGCCTCTGACCCTGAACCCTTTGGTCGCCAATGCGCCCAAACCCATTCCCCCATGCGCATGGCAGATGGCGGCCGCCAAGGCATCGGCCGCATCGGGACTGGGTGTACCGGATAATTTCAACAATCTCACAACCATGGCTTGCACCTGCTCTTTGGCCGCGTGCCCGTTACCCACGACCGCCTGCTTCACCTGCAATGCGGTGTATTCCGCCACCGGCAGATCGGCCTGCACGGCCGCGCAGATGGCCGCGCCGCGCGCCTGCCCGAGCAGCAATGTGGATTGTGGGTTGACGTTCACGAACACTTTTTCCACCGCCACCTGTTCGGGTTTGTGCAACGCGATGACTTC
>JAVHSB010000314.1:0-1446 GCA_036171955.1 Sideroxydans sp. | reverse complement strand
GCGCCCTGCCTGACCACCGAGAATATCGCGTTCAACGATGTGGCGCGCAATGCCATCCTGACCGATCCCGATTTTCATGGCGGCGATTTTTACCGCCACGGCGTGGTGCCCACGCGCGGCCTGCGGCTGGCGCGCATGCTGGGCCACATCACCTATCTTTCCGACGATGCCATGGCTGGCAAGTTCGGGCGCGGCCTGCGTTCGGGCGAATACAAGTACGGCTACGACATCGAATTCGAAGTCGAATCCTATCTGCGCTATCAGGGCGACAAGTTCGCGTCCTACTTCGATGCCAATACCTATCTGTTGATGACCAAGGCGCTGGATTATTTCGATCCGGCGCGGCACACCGAACACAATCTGGCGCGCGCTTTCGCGCCGGTGCAGGCGGATTTTCTGGTGGTTTCGTTCTCCAGCGACTGGCGTTTCTCGCCCGAGCGCTCGGGCGAGATCGTCAAGGCATTGCTGCACAACAAGCGCAACGTGAGTTATGCCAAGGTCGCTTCACAGCACGGCCACGATTCCTTCCTGATGCAGGATGCGCAATATTTCGCGGTGATGCGCAATTACCTTGATAACGTTGCTGAAGAGGTGGCCGCATGAGCACCGCCATCATCCAGTTGCGCCCCGACTTCGCCGCCATCGCCGCTTGGATACCGGAGGGCTCTTCCGTGCTCGACCTCGGTTGCGGCGACGGCAGCCTGCTGCGTTACCTGCGCGAGACGCGCAAGGTGGTCGGCTACGGTGTCGAGATCAGCGATGCGAACGTCGCCACCTGCATCGCCAACGGCGTGAACGTCATCCAGAACGACCTCGAATCCGGCCTGGCCGATTTCGAGGACCGCTCCTTTGATTTCGTCATTTTGTCGCAAACTCTGCAGGCGACCAAACACACCGAAGCGCTGATGAAGGAGATCTTGCGCGTCGGCCGCGAAGGCATCGTCAGCTTCCCCAACTTCGGTTTCTGGAAGAATCGCCTGCAAGTGTTGAAAGGCAACATGCCCGTCTCGGATGACATGCCCTACCAGTGGTATGACACGCCCAACGTGCACCTGTGCACCTTCAGCGATTTCGAGAACCTGTGTTCCACCCATGCGGTGCGCATACTCGAACGCCGTGTGATGACAGCCGGCAAGCCCGTCATCATGTTGGCCAACCTGCTGGGCAGCATGGCGGTGTACCGGTTCCGGCGGGATGCTTAAACATAAAAAAATCTCCCTCACCCTAGCCCTCTCCCGGAGGGAGAGGGGACTTGGCTCCTTCCCCCTCTGGGGGAAGGCTGGGATGAGGGAACACTCTTCCCACAAAGCGCAACCCCAATGACCGTCTGGGAGCAACTTTTTACCCGCCGCATGCTCATCTGCGTGTTCACGGGTTTTGCTTCCGGGCTGCCGCTGTTCCTGCTGTTTAACCTCGTCCCGGCCTGGCTGCGCTCCGAACAGATCG
>JAVHSB010000313.1:0-7102 GCA_036171955.1 Sideroxydans sp. | reverse complement strand
CCACGTTGTATTGCGCCAGGATGCGGCCGGTCGTCAGGATCAGCGGGAATTTGCGCGTAATCTTTTCGTCGCTCGGCACATATTGCGTGATGATGAAACGGCCCTTGCCGCGCACGAATTCGCCCACGTGCATGATCGGCGTGCCTTGCGGCGCGGCGGCGTTGCACGGCCACTGGATGCTGCCCAGCGCTTCAAGTTTGTTATAACTCACGCCGTGAAAAGTCGGGGTCAGGCGCGCGATCTCATCCATGATCTCGGCAGGATGCGCGTACTCCATCGGATAGCCGAGGCGCTGCGCCAGTTGCTGCGTGATCTCCCAGTCGGCATAACCGGCCAGCGGCGCCAGCGCGCGCCGCACGCGCGAGATGCGGCGCTCGGCATTGGTGAAGGTGCCGTCCTTTTCCAGGAAGGACGCGCCGGGCAGAAACACGTGCGCATATTTCGCCGTCTCGTTCAGGAACAGGTCCTGCACAACGACGCACTCCATCGCCTCCAGCGCGGCGGTCACATGCGTGAGGTCGGGATCGGATTGCGCGATATCCTCGCCCTGGCAGTACAGCCCCAGGAAGCTGCCGCCGAGCGCGGCATCGAACATGTTGGGGATGCGCAGTCCCGGCTCGGCCTGCAGGGAAACACCCCACGCCTGCTCGAACAGCTGGCGCGTGGCGGGGTCGGACACGTGGCGGTAGCCCGGCAGCTCGTGCGGAAACGCTCCCATGTCGCAGGCGCCCTGCACGTTGTTCTGCCCGCGCAGCGGGTTCACGCCCACGCCTTCGCGCCCGATGCTGCCGGTCGCCATCGCCAGATTCGCGATCGCCATCACCGCGGTCGAACCCTGCGCGTGCTCGGTCACGCCGAGGCCGTAATAGATCGCGGCGTTGCCCCGGCGCGCGGCGGTTTTTTCGCTGCCGCCCTGCGCATACAGGCGGGCCGCTGCGCGCACCAGATCGGGCGCGACGCCCGTAATCTCATGCACCGCTTCGGGCGAGTTTTCGGGGCGCGCGACGAATTCGCGCCACTGCCCGAACGACTCCGCATCGCAGCGCTCGGCGATGAAATCCTGCGCCAGCAGGCCTTCGCTCACGATCACATGCGCCAGCGCGGTGAGCAGCGCCACGTTGCTGCCCGGCTTCAATTGCAGGTGCAGGGCGGCCGCGATGTGGGGCGAGCTGACCAGCTCGATCTTGCGCGGATCGATCACGATCAGTTTTGCCCCGGCGCGCAGGCGTTTTTTCAGGCGCGACGCAAACACCGGGTGCGCGTCGGTCGGGTTGGCACCGACCAGCAGGATCACGTCGGCCTGTTCCACCGACTGGAAGGTCTGCGTGCCGGCCGATTCCCCCAGCGTCTGCTTCAGGCCATAGCCGGTGGGCGAATGGCAGACCCGCGCGCAATTGTCCACATTGTTGTTGCCGAAGGCCGTGCGCACCATTTTCTGCACCAGATAATCTTCCTCGTTGGTGCAGCGCGAGGAGACGATGGCGCCGATCGCATCGCGGCCATGCTGCTGCTGGATCCGCCTGAATTCCGCCGCCGCATGATCGAGCGCCTCCGCCCAGCTCACTTCGCGCCACGGCTCGCGGATGCTGCGCCGAATCATCGGTTTCAGCACGCGGTCGGGATGGGTGGCATAGCCCCAGGCGAAACGGCCCTTCACGCAGGAATGTCCCTCGTTCGCCGCGCCCTGTTTGGCCGGCACCATGCGCACGACTTCGGCACCCTTCATCTCTGCCCAGAACGCGCAGCCCACGCCGCAATAGGCGCAGGTGGTGAGCACGCGGTGATCGGGCTGGCCGTGCGCGGTCACGCTCTTTTCGCACAGCGCATCAGTCGGGCAGGCCTGCACGCAGGCGCCGCACGACACACAGGAGGACGCCAGGAACGACTCGCCCGCGCCGGCGATGATGCGCGCATCGAAGCCGCGCCCCTCGACGCTCAAGGCGAACGTGCCCTGGATCTCTTCGCAGGCGCGCACGCAGCGGTTGCACACGATGCAATAGGCGGGATCGAAAGTGAAATAGGGATTGGATTCGTCCTTGCGCGCCTGCGCGTGGTTGGCGCCGGGCGCATAGCGCACGGCACGCACCCCGACCGCCGCCGCCATGTCCTGCAATTCGCAATCGCCGTTGGCGGCGCAGGTGAGGCAGCCGTCGCGGCATGCCGAGGCGTCGGCATGCGTTGCGACGCTGGCGAACGGCGGATGGTCGGACAAGTAAAGTTCCATCACGCCCCGGCGCAGGGCCTGCAACTGCGGGGTCTGCGTGCGCACGCGCAGCCCGGCCTCGACCGGTGTGGTGCAGGATGCGGGATAGCCCTTGCGCCCATCGATCTCGACCAGGCACAGGCGACAGGAACCGAACGGCTCCAGGCTGTCGGTCGCGCACAGGCGCGGAATATCCACGCCGCACTCGATCGCCGCGCGCAGGATCGAAGTCCCGGCCGCAACGCTGACCTGCCGGCCGTCGATCTCCAGCGTGACCTGTTCGCCGGCGACACGGCGCGGGGTGCCGAAATCCATTTCCTTATGCGCCATGGCGGCCTCCTTGCGCGGTGATGCCGAAGTCCTGCGGGAAATGTTCCAGCGCCGACAACACCGGATAAGGCGTCATGCCGCCCATCGCGCAGAGCGAAGCGTCGCGCATCGTGCCGCACAGCTCGCGCAACAGGTCGATCTGCGCTGTGCTGTCGCGGTTGGCGATGATCGCGTCCAGCAGCTCCACGCCGCGCACGGAACCGATGCGGCAGGGCGTGCATTTGCCGCACGATTCGAGCGCGCAGAATTGCATCGCATAGCGCGCCAGACGGGCCATATCGGCGGTATCGTCGTGCACCACGATGCCGCCATGTCCCAGCGTGGGCAGGGATTCGTAATCGAGCGGCGTGTCCCACCGCGACTCGGGCAGATACATGCCCAGCGGCCCGCCGACCTGCACCGCCCGGATCGGTCTGCCGCTGGCCGTGCCGCCGCCGAAGTCATGGAGCAGGGCGCGCAGCGTGATGCCGAACGGCACTTCGACCACGCCGCCGTATTTGATGTTGCCGGCAAGCTGGAACGGCAGCGTGCCGCGCGAGCGCCCCGCGCCCAGCGCCTGATAAGCCACCGCACCCTGGGCCAGGATGCGCGGCACGGTCGCCAGAGTGATCACATTGTTGACGACGGTCGGTTGCCCGAACAGCCCGGCGACCGCGGGCAGCGGCGGCTTGGCGCGCACCATGCCGCGCCTGCCTTCAAGGCTTTCCAGCAGCGCGGTTTCCTCGCCGCAGACATAGGAACCCGCGCCCTTGCGTAACTCGATATCGAAGGAGAAGCCGCTGCCGAGAATGTCCGCGCCGAGAAAGCCGGCCGCGCGCGCCTGCCCGATGGCGCTGTCCAGAATCGCCAGCGCGTGCGGATATTCGGAGCGCACATAAATGTAACCCCGGCTTGCACCGACGGCGCGCGCGGCGATGGCCATGCCTTCGAACAGCGCATGGGGATCGCTTTCCATCAGCAGGCGATCGGAGTAGCTGCCGGAATCGCCCTCGTCCGCATTGCACACGATGTATTTGCACGCACCCTGCGCGTTGGCGACTGTCTGCCATTTGCGCCCGGTCGGGAATGCCGCGCCGCCGCGCCCGCGCAAACCGGAAGCGATGACTTCCTCGACGATGGCGCCCGGCGACAGGGCCAGCGCCCGCCGCAGACCGGCATAACCTTCCAGCGCGAGATAATCCGCGAGCGAGGCCGGATCGACGAGGCCGATGCGCGCCAGGGTGTAACGCTGCTGTTTTTGCAAATAGGGAATGGCATCGGTCGCACCCTGCCGCAGGGCGTGTTTCCCGCCGCGCAGGAAGCCCGCATCGAACAAGGCGGGGACATCGTCCGCCGCAACCGGCCCGTAGGCGATGCGCTCGCCGCCCGTTTCCACTTCGACCAGCGGCTCCAGCCAGAACAGGCCGCGCGAGCCGTTGCGCACCACCCGCACGGCGAGATTCCGCCGGGTTGCTTCCGCCATGACGGCCTGCGCGACCGCGTCTGCCCCCAGCGCGAGCGCGGCTGCATCGCGCGGCACATAAACCGTGATACTCATTTCGCACTCCGCATGGCTTCAATCAGGGCGTCAAATTTTTCCGGGGTAACCCGTGCGTGCAGCGCGTCGTCCACCTGCATCGCGGGCGCCGTGGCGCACAGCCCGAGACAATAGACCGGCTGCAAATCGCACTCGCCCGGCGCCAGTTGCTCCACGCGCGCCCTGGCATGCCCGGCCAGCGCTTCCGCACCCATGCTCTGGCAGGCTTCGCCGCAGCACAGATGCACCGTGTGCCGGGCCGGGGGCGTGCTGCGGAAATGGCGGTAAAAGGTAATGACGCCATGCACTTCTGCCTGCGACAAATTGAGTGCAGCCGCAATCGGCGCAATCGCCTGCGGCGGAATATGGCCGCACGTGTCCTGGATCGCATGCAGCAACGGCAGCAGTGCGCCGGGACGCTGCGCGTGTGCGGCAATGAGGGTGTCGATCTGTGGTTGGCGTGATGCGGCAGGCATGATTCAGGATAGCGGTCGTTTCGGGGGCGTCAGCATAAACCAAAATTCCCGCTTCCGCCCTTGACCGCGCGCGCCACGTCCTGCGGCGTATCGAGATCGAAAAAACTTTTCAGATGCGGGTCGGCGGCGACGAGATCGTCTTCGCTCACATACCGCACCGGCAAGCGATCGAGCAGCGCGCGCAGGCTGTGCTTGCCCCGGCCCTGCAAGAGCGCATCCAGTTCGGCGCGGCAACTGCGGGCGTAAAACGCGGCCAGCGGTTGCGGCTGGCTGTGCACGACCGGCACCACCGCCCGCGCGTCGCCGCCGCGCTGCCGCGCCAGACATTCGATCAGCGCCGGCGAAATGAACGGCATGTCGCAGGCCACGGCGAACACCCACGGGGTGGCCGCGTGCGCCAACCCGGCTGCCAGTCCGGCCAGCGGCCCGCTGTGCGCGGGATCGTCGCACACTTGCGTCAGAGCTATCTCCGGGCGCGGCGCGCGCACGCTGACGATGACCGCGGGAAAAATCGGTCGCATCGCCTCCGCCACATGTTGCAGCAGGGTCCGCCCGTGCAGAGGCAGATTGGCCTTGTCCTGCCCCATGCGCGTCGAGTTGCCCCCGGCCAGCACGATCGCGGTGCAATCCTCGATCATTTTTGCGCGCGCAGGAAATCAACGATGGCCGCGATGTCTTCCAGCCCGAAGTGGGGCAATTCCGGATAGACCTCGTCCATGTCGGTGACGACGGCGATCAGCCCGTCCGCGACGGCGCAGCGCGGCGGCTTTCCGCATTCGCGGCGCATGACCTCGATCTTGGGCGTGGCGCACAGCGAAAAGCCCTCCGCCAGCACCAGGTCCGCTTCGCCCAGAAAACGCTGCGCCAGTTGTTCCGGCTCGCGCGCCTCCCGAGCATCCGCCACCAGTTGCAGCGCATCGCGCGTGAGCAGCATGCTCATCACCGCGCCCGCTTCCTTGTAGCGGTAGCTGTCCTTGCCGGGCGTATCGAGTTCGACCTTGTGATGCGCGTGCTTGATGGTGGCCACGCGCACGCCGCGCGCGGTCAGTTCGCGGATGAGCTTTTCCACCAGCGTGGTCTTGCCGGAGCCTGAATGGCCGACGATGCTGACGACTTGCGGATTCATGGATGCGGCACCACCCAGCTCTCCCCTTGCGGCGTGATCTCTTTTTTCCAGATCGGCACGCGCTGCTTCAGCTCGTCGATCATCCAGCGGCAGGCTTCCAGCGCCGCCACGCGATGCTCCGCCCCGGCCGCGATGAACACGATGTTGTCGCCGCCCTTGACCGTGCCGATGCGGTGCACGATGCGCGCATCGAGCAGGTCGAATTTCTCGATGGCATCGCGGCGCAGCTTGTTCATCTCGGACAGCGCCATGCTGCCGTAGGCGTCAAAGCTGATCTGCCCGACATCGCGCCCTTCGGAAAAATCCCGCGCGCAGCCGAGGAAGGTGCCGATGCCGCCCATGCGTGTGGAGCTGCCTTTCAGCGCCGCGATCTCCTCGTCCTGTGAGAAGTCTTCGGTCTGTATCCGTACTGCGTCTTTCATTATTGGATACCTCCAGAAAAATTTTCTACCGGATGCAGCGCAAGGCGCACGAAGCACAGGAACCGGAATGTATGCGTCAATACATGAGGATTCCGCGCACCGCGCAACGCAGCAATGCGCCGGGAAAATGATTTTATGGGGGTATCCATTCAGCCTCCCGAGAACTTCGCCATAAACGCCACTTCGCTGTTGTCGTTCAGCAGCAGTGCCGCATCGCGCGCATGTTCACCGTTGACTGCCATCATCGCCGCCAGCCGCATCGCCTCCGGATGTTGGGCCGCCAGCGTGTCGCGCAAACTGCCCAGCGTCATGCCCGGCGCAAACCCGACCTGCACTTCGCGCTCGCCGGTCGCCGCCGCGATGGGCCCAAAGAACAAAACCTTGATCATTTCCATTACCTCTCGATCAATTCGCCGCTTCTGTCATGGGAGCAAAACTGATTACGCCATCCCCGATTCTGTGTGGGAGCGCAATTACTTATGTAAGCCTAGATTCTGCTGCGGGAGCGCAATTTATTGCGCGATTCATCAGCACACTCCCGCCAATCCGCATCAGGGCGACCTTTTCCACGCGCCGCTTTTGCCGCCGCGTTTTTCTTCCAGTTGTACGCATTCGATGCGCATGCCGCGGTCGATTGCCTTGCACATGTCGTAGATGGTGAGCAGCGCGACATTGGCGGCGGTCAGCGCTTCCATCTCCACGCCGGTCTGCCCGCTGCAGGTCGCGGCGGCCTTCACCCGGATGCCGACGCATCCCTGCGCGTCGGCCTGATTCACTTCCTCGAAATCCACCTCCACCCCGCTCAACATCACCGGGTGGCACATGGGAATGATGTCCGGGGTGCGCTTGGCCGCCATCACCGCGCCAACATCCGCCACGGTCAGCACATCGCCCTTGGCGATGCGCCCTTCGCGGATACGTTCAAGCGTTGCCGGTTGCATGCGCAGCACGCCGCTGGCGACGGCGACGCGCGCGGTCCCGGCTTTGGCGGAGACATCCACCATGCGCGCGCGGCCGGAGTCCGAGAAA
>JAVHSB010000312.1:0-1447 GCA_036171955.1 Sideroxydans sp. | reverse complement strand
GCGCATCATCTGCTCGGCATCTACACCGACGGCGACCTGCGCCGCACGCTGCAAAAGAACCTGGACTTCAACAGCACCCCGATCAGCAGCGTGATGTCGCGTGCGCCGCGCTGCATCAACCCCGAGGCGCTCGCGGTGGAGGCCGTGCAGCTGATGGAGCAATTCAGCATCACGCAATTGCTGGTGCTGGACGAACAGAAGAAGCTGGTCGGCGCGCTCAACATGCACGACCTGCTGAAAGCGAAAGTCATCTGATGCGCCAACCTTCTTTGCGGAGTCTCCCTCCATGTCGCTGACCGCCCGCCTCAGGCCCCTGCGTCTGGTCGCCTTCGACGTGGATGGCGTGCTGACCGACGGCGGCCTCTATCTTTCGGATTCGGGCGAGGAGTTCAAGCGCTTCAATTCCCTCGACGGCCACGGCCTCAAGATGCTCAAGGCTTCCGGCATCGAGCTGGCCATCATTACCGGCCGCACCTCGAACTGCGTCGCGCTGCGCGCGCGCAACCTCGGCATCGCCCGCCTGTACCAGGGCGTGGAAAACAAGCTGGAGGCGATGCAGTCCCTGCTGGCCGAATTGCAGCTCGCCCCGGAGGCAGCCGCCTACATGGGCGACGATGTGGTCGATCTGCCGGTGATGCACCATGTCGGCGCGGCGTTCAGCGTGCCCGGCGCGCCGCAGCAGGTACGCGACCGCGCGCATTACGTGAGCCAGCGCGCCGCCGGTTACGGCGCGGTGCGCGAAGTGTGCGAACTGGTCATGGCCGCGCAGGGCACGCTGGATGCCCAACTGGCGCCGTACCTGTCCCGATGAACCGCGCCTCCCTGCTCGATCGACTGCACGCCTGGCTGCCCCTGCTGCCGCTGTTCCTGCTGCTGCTCGGCAGTTATTGGCTCAGCCTGCAGGTGCGCCCCTTGCCGCCGGTCAACGCCGAACTGCGGCACGATGTCGATTATGCGGTCGACGGATTGCGCTCGACCGTGCTCGACTTGCAAGGCAAGCCTCATTTCGACATCGCGGTCGAAAAAATGTGGCATTTCCCGGACGATGACAGCACGCATCTGCAGCAGCCGCATCTGACGCGGTTCTTCAGCGATCGCGGGCCGACCGAGATCTCGGCCCTGCGCGGCATGCTGAGCAGCCGCGGCGACGATGTCTATTTGCAGGATGCGGTGGAACTGTTGCAGCACGGCGAGGACGGCGCGCTCGAACGCCGTTTCCTGACCGAATATCTGCATGTGCAGCCGGATCTGGGCCGGTCGGAAACCGATCAGTCGGTGCGCCTGATCGATCGCCATAATTCGATCGATGCGGTCGGCATGGAGCTCGATGAAAAAGCGCGCACCGTCAAATTGTTACGCCATGTGAGGGCACAGCATGATCCGGTTCGTTAACCCGCTTGCGCTTGCCGCGCTGCTGCTGCCGGCCTTCGCCGCACAGGCCGAACAG
>JAVHSB010000311.1:0-7119 GCA_036171955.1 Sideroxydans sp. | reverse complement strand
CGGTTCGGCGCGGCTCTTAACTGACGGGGTGTACAAGTAACACCAGTGGAAGCAGCAGGTATTTCAGCACTTGACGCGAGCCTCGGCGTGATCCTTTTATGGATCGCGCTCGGGGTGCTCGGGTTGTGGATCAAAGACGCGGCGCGGTTCATCTTTCCGCTGGGCGCGGCTGCTTCGTTGCTGTTGGCTGTGTCGTCGGGGCTGGCGCTGTCGGCTGCACCGGACACGCTGGTGTTGCCGCTGGGTTTGCCTGAGCTGCCGTTTCATCTGCGCCTCGATCCCCTTTCTGCTTTCTTCCTGCTGCTGCTCGGCGCCGCCTCACTGGGCATATCGCTGTACGGCCGCGGCTATTTCTCCCATCTGGATGACAAGACATTGCGCCTGCTGTGTCTCGAATATCACCTGTTCCTAGCCGGTATGGCGCTGGTAATGCTGGCAGACGATGCCTATATGTTCATGGTGGCGTGGGAAGTCATGGCCTTGTCCTCGTATTTCCTGGTTACCACCGACCATGCCATTCCCGAGATCCGCCGCGCCGGTTTCCTGTATCTGCTGATCGCCCACGTCGGCGCCATCGCCATCCTTTTGAGTTTCGGCGTGATGCAGGGGGGGCACGGCATCGGCGCCTACACCTTCGATGCGATGCGCGCGGCGCAGTTGACGCCGTTCTGGGCTTCGGCCGCATTCCTGCTGGCGCTGTTCGGCTTCGGCGCCAAAGCCGGCGTGCTGCCCATGCACGTGTGGTTGCCCGAAGCGCACCCGGCCGCGCCGTCGCCGGTGTCGGCGCTGATGAGCGGCGTGATGCTGAAAACCGCGATCTACGGCATCCTGCGCGTCAGTTTCGACCTGCTCGGTACGCAGCTCTGGTGGTGGGGCGTGCTGGCGCTGGGACTGGGTCTGGCAACCGCCCTGTTCGGCGTGATGTTTGCGGCCGTGCAGGCCGACATGAAGCGCCTGCTGGCCTATTCCTCCATCGAGAACATCGGGCTTCTGCTCGCCGGCATCGGCCTCACCCTCATTTTCCACGTCTATGGCAAGGACACGCTGGCGGCGCTGGCATTGGTCGCGACGCTGTATCACAGCCTCAACCATGCCATGTTCAAGAGCCTCCTGTTCATAGGCACCGGTTCCATTCTGCATGCCACCGGAGAACGCAACATGGGCCGGATGGGCGGCCTGATCCACAAGATGCCCTGGGCCGCCTGGCTGATGCTGGTCGGCGTGCTCGCCATTGCCGGATTGCCGCCGCTCAACGGCTTCGTCTCGGAGTGGCTGCTGTTGCAAGCCTTCCTGCTGTCGCCTGGTTTGCCGAACGATTACATCAATATGCTGGTGCCGGTGGCGGCGGCCGTAGTAGCACTTGCGGCGGCGCTGGCCGCCTACGTGATGGTCAAATTCTACGGCGTGATCTTTCTCGGCCAGCCGCGCGAGGCAGCTCTGGAGCATGCGCACGATGCCGGGATGTGGGAGCGCATCGGCATGGGCTGGCTGGTGCTGGCCTGCGTCTTTCTCGGGCTTGCCCCGGTGTTCATGGTGCGCCAGCTCGATCAGGTGGCGCAGATGCTGTTGGGAACGCAGCTGGGGAATGCCGCCGACAACTGGATATTCCTGACCCCGGTGGACATCGAGCGCGCCAGCTACAGCCCGCTCTATTTCCTGCTGGCGGTGCTCGGGGTGATGTTGTTGACCAGCTTGCTGGTGCGCCACTTCTATCATGGCCGCCTGCGCCGTGGGGCGGCGTGGGACTGCGGCTTCCCGGCGCAGACCGCGCGCATGCAGGATACGGCGCAAGGGTTCGGCCAGCCGATCCGGCGCATCTTCGCCCCGTTCTTCCAGATCGAGCGCGAAGTGCCCACGCCGTTCGACACGCATCCGAAGTATCACGGCATGAGTGAAGACCGGCTGTGGTACATCCTGTATCTGCCGGTGCAGCATCTCACCGAAAAAATGGCAACTCTGGCCGGCAAGATGCAGCATGGGCGCATCCCCCTTTATCTGGCCTATACCTTCGGCACCCTGCTCGTGCTGCTCCTGTTCGTATGATGGAAATGACCGACCTCGCATTCGCCATCCTGTTCCAGCTCACGCAGCTGCTGCTGGTGGTGCTTGCCGCGCCGCTGTTGAGCGGCTGGGTCAGCCAGTGCCATGCCTGGTTGCAGAACCGGTCCGGCGCGGGCGTGCTGCAGCCGTACCGCGTGCTGCACAAATTATTCCACAAGGATGCGGTGATCGCGCACAACGCTTCCCCGCTGTTCCGCGCCACGCCCTACATCGTGTTCGGCTGCATGTGGCTGGCGGCTGCAATCATTCCGATCCTCGCGATCGATCTGCCGTTCTCGCGTGCCGCCGACGTGATCGCCCTGGTCGGCGTGTTCGCGGTGGCTCGGGTTTTCATTTCGCTGGCGGCGATGGACATCGGAACGGCGTTCGGCTCGATGGGCGCGCGACGAGAGATGCTGGTGTCCTTTCTGGCCGAACCGGCGCTGCTGATGGTGCTGTTCACGGCCTCGATGATCAGCCACTCCACCCAGTTGCCCAGCATCGTCGATACCCTTGCCCACCACCAGTTCGTGATCTATCCCAGCCTGGCCTTCGCCGGGATGGCATTCCTGATCGTGCTGCTGGCGGAGAACGCGCGCATCCCGGTGGACAATCCGAGCACGCACCTCGAACTGACCATGATCCACGAAGCGATGATCCTGGAGTATTCGGCGCGCCACCTGGCGCTGATCGAATGGGCCAGCAGCCTCAAGCTGTTCGCCTATTTTTCGCTCGGAATCGCGCTGTTCGTGCCGCATGGCATCGCCGAGGTCGGCAACTGGGCCGGGCTGCCGCTGGCCTTGCTGGCGCTGGTCCTCAAGCTGATGCTGGCCGGCGCGGGGCTGGCCCTCCTGGAAACCGTGAGCGCGAAGATGCGCATCTTCCGCGCGCCGGAATTCCTCGGCACCGCCTTCCTGCTGGCCGTGCTCGGCCTGCTGATCCATTTCCTGCTGGGGGCCTGATGCAGAGCTACGCCTCCCAATTCGTCAATCTGCTGGCCGCGATGCTGTTGCTGGTCATCTTTGCCATGCTGACCCAGCGCCGTATCCTGTCCATGATCAATCTCTTTGCCTGGCAGGGGCTGCTGCTGACCGTGAGCACGGCCATCGTGGCGTACTCCACCAACCAGCACCACCTGTATTATTCTGCCGCGCTGACGCTGGCGCTCAAGGTACTGCTGCTGCCGTGGCTGTTGCACCGCCTGATGCGCAAGTTGAATGTGCGCTGGGACGTGGAGACCCTGATCAATATCCCGACGACGATGCTGGTCGGCATCGCGCTGGTGATCTTTGCCTTCAACCTGGCCGCCCCGATCTCGGAACTGGCAGCCGGCATCACGCGCGGCCTGATCGGCATCGCGCTGGCCGGGGTGCTGCTCTCCCTGCTGATGATGCTGACCCGGCGCAAGGCGGTGACCCAGGTGGTGGCCTTCCTCGCACTCGAGAACAGCCTGTTCTTTGCCGCCACCAGTGCCACCCACGGCATGCCGCTGGTGGTCGAGTTCGGCATCGCGCTGGACGTGATGGTCGCCAGTTTCATCTTCGGCATCTTCTTCTTCCAGATCCGCGAGACCTTCGACAGTCTGGACATCACCAACATGGAAAAGCTGAAAGATGATTGATCTGTACCTGCTCGCCTTGCTGCTCATTCCCCTCTTCGGCGGCGGCATGCTGGCCGTGTTCGGCTCGCGCCCGTGGGCGGCGGAACTGAACTCGGTGATGAGCTTCTGCACCTTTGCCGCTTCGGTCATGCTGACGCTGCAGGTCATGGACAGCGGACCGCAGGTGGTGTTCTCGGAGCAGTTCTTCATCGACCAGTTCAATGTCTATCTGGTCGCGCTGACCGCCTTCGTCGCTTTCACCACGTCGCTTTTTTCCCGTCCCTACATGCGGATCGAGCAGCACCACGGCAAGCTCTCGACCGGCATGCTGCACCTGTACTACAGCATGTATCAGCTGTTCACGTTCACCATGCTGCTGGGCCTGACCAGCAATAATCTGGGCATCATCTGGGTCGCCATGGAAGCGGCCACGCTGACCACCGTTCTGCTGGTCAGCCTGTACCGCACGCCGGCCAGCCTGGAAGCGGCGTGGAAATATTTCATCCTGTGCGGCGTCGGCATCGCGCTCGCGCTGTTCGGCACCATCCTCATGTATTTCGCCGCCGAGCGCGTGCTGGGCGAGGGCGGCACCGCGCTGCTGTGGACGCACCTCAACGCGGTCAAGGGCGACCTTGAGCCGACCGTGCTCAAGCTCGCGTTCATTTTCCTGCTGGTCGGCTACGGCACCAAGATCGGCCTGGTGCCGCTGCACAGCTGGCTGCCGGATGCGCATGCGGAAGGCCCGACCCCGGTCTCCGCCGTGCTGTCCGGTTTGCTGCTGAATGTCGCCCTGAATGCGGTGATGCGCAGCAAGGCGCTGGTGGACGGCTCGCTCGGCACGCATTTCGCGGGCGACCTGATGATGGGATTCGGCCTGCTCTCGCTGCTGGTGGCGGCGCTCTCGCTGTACCGGCAAAAGGACATCAAGCGCATGTTCGCCTATTCCTCGATCGAGCACATGGGGCTGATCACGTTCGCTTTCGGCATGGGCGGGCCGGTGGCGACCTTCGCCGGGATGCTCCACATGACCGTGCACTCGCTGACTAAGTCGGCGATCTTCTTCGCCGTCGGGCACGCGGTGCAAAAGGTCGGGACGCAGCAGATGGAACACATCCGCGGCCTGTTGCAGGTCAGCCCCACCGTGGGCTGGGGCCTGGCACTGGGCACGTTTGCCATTCTCGGTATGCCGCCGTTCGGCGTGTTCGCCAGCGAGTTCCTCATCATTACCACCGCCATGCACGAATATCCCTGGGCCACGCCGATCCTGCTCGCCTCGCTCGGCATCGCCTTCGCCGCCATCTTCGGCAAGATCCAGCCGATCGTGTTCGGCGAGACCACGGCCAAGACATTGCCGCATCCGCCAGCCCTGGTGCCGGTGTTCCTCCATCTGCTGCTGGTGCTGATCCTGGGTTTGAGCATGCCCGAATATCTGTCGAACTGGTATCGCCAGGCCGCCGCCTTGATGGGATAAACGACCATGCCGATCAAACATCCAGAATTGCATCTCACCCGGCTGACGGATGCCGTACCGACCTGGGCTGGCGAGATCGCGGCCGAGTACCTGCCCGACATTTGCAGCCAGGTGCGCGATGGCGGCGGCAGGCTGGTAGCGCTATGGGGCAGCGACTGGCGCTTGGCGGGTCGCGGATTCAGCCTGCATGTCACGCTCATCAACGAGACCGGAATGGTGTGCCTGCACGTGCCGCTGCCGGAAGAACATCCGCATTATCCCGATATCAGCCGGTTTTTTCCCGCAGCCGCGCGCATGCAACGCGCGACTTACGACTTGCTCGGTCTGCATCCGCTGGAGGCCGCCGACCACCGCAAATGGTTGCGCCACGCCGCGTGGCCGGCCGGCAGTTTCCCGCTGCGCAAGGATTTCGAGGCGGCGGCCAACAGCAGCGACGAGGCGGATGACTATCCCCTCGTGCAAGTGGCGGGGCAGGGTGTGCATGAGATCGCGGTGGGGCCGGTGCATGCGGGCATCATCGAGCCCGGCCATTTCCGCTTCTCCGTGATCGGCGAGCGCGTGTTGCGCCTGGAACAGCGTTTTGGCTACACGCACAAAGGAATCGAGAAGCATTTCGAGAACAGGAGCCTGCAGCAGGGCGCCAAACTGGCCGGCCGCGTCAGCGGCGACAGCACGGTGGCCTATGCCTGGGCCTATGCGATGGCGGCGGAAAGCATTGCGGGGGTTACTCCGCCGGATCGCGCCCTGTGGCTGCGCGCTTTGTTGCTGGAACGGGAACGCGTCGCCAATCATCTGGGCGATCTGGGCAATCTCGGCAACGATGTCGCGCTGACGTTCGGCTTCGCCCAGTTCTGGATCCTGAAAGAGCAGGTGTTGCGCACCAACGCGGCGTTGTTCGGCCATCGCTACCTGATGGACGCGATTGTGCCCGGCGGCGTCGCCGTGCAACTCGATACTGAAGGCCGGCAGCGGATCGAGCAGGAGTGCCGCATGCTGGAGCGGGAAGCCGCGATCCTGCGCGGGATTTATGAGGAACATGCCGGATTGCAGGATCGCTACATCGGCGCCGGCCGGGTTGAACCCAAGCTGGCGGCGCAGCTGGGCTTGTGCGGAATGGCCGGGCGCGCCAGCGCGCAGGCATGGGATGCGCGGGTGCAGTTCGCCTGTGCACCGTACGACAAGCTGGACGTGCGCATGGCGACCTATGCCAATGGTGACGTGGCGGCACGGGCCATCGTCCGCTTCGACGAGCTGTTCGAGTCCCTGCGCCTGCAGCGCGAGATCCTGGTCAATCTCATCCATGAAGAAGAAAATGGCGTCAGGCTGGAAAAGCTGCCCGCGAACGGCTTCGGCATCGGCATGGTGGAAGGCTGGCGCGGCGAGGTGATGGTGGCGATCCACACCGATGCGGAAGGCAATCTGGCGCGCGTGCATCCGCACGATCCCTCCTGGCAGAACTGGCCGTTGCTGGAACACGCCATCATCGATAACATCGTGCCCGACTTCCCGCTCATCAACAAATCGTTCAACTTGAGCTACAGCGGACAGGATTTATAGGGGCAGCCATGTACCAAATCCTCAAGCAGATCGTGAAGACCGGCATCAAGACCGAAACCCCGCCGCAGGCGAACGAAGAAACGCGTGTGCTTGAACAACGGTTGCAGCGCGAGATACTGGATGTATTCGGCGGCGCGCTGGCGATTCGCATGGTGGATGCCGGCTCTTGCAACGGCTGCGAACTGGAGATCCAGACGCTGAACAACGCCTATTACAATCTCGAAGGGCAGGGCATCAAGTTCGTCGCCAGCCCGCGCCATGCCGATATGCTGCTGGTTACCGGGCCGGTCTCGAAACACATGGAAATCGCGCTCAAGCGCACCTGGGACGCCACCCCGGAACCCAAGCTGGTGGTGGCGATCGGCGACTGCGGCTGCGACGGCGGCATTTTCGGCGAGGGTTACGCCAGCTGCGGCAAGGTGGCGAATGTGATCCCGGTCGATGTGGCCGT
>JAVHSB010000310.1:4476-7135 GCA_036171955.1 Sideroxydans sp. | reverse complement strand
CGATGCCGATGCCGGGCGGCACCACCTTGAAGGTGTCGAACGCCTGCATGCCCCACTTCATGAAACGGTAGCGCTCGGTGTTGCGCTCGAACTCCATCTGCATGTTGATCTTGAGCGCATCGGGATTGTTGTAGCTGTCGATCTGCACCGAGTGGTCCACTACCAGATTCACGGGGACCAGCGGCTCGATGACCTTCGGATCCTTGCCGGCTTTGGCCGCGGCGTCGCGCATCGCGGCGAGGTCGGCCAGCAGCGGCACGCCGGTGAAATCCTGCAACACGATGCGCGCGACGACGAAGGGGATCTCCTCGCTGCGCGGCGCATTCGGCTTCCAGTTCGCCAGTTCGCGCACATGCTGCTCGGTCACCTTCTTGCCGTCGCAGTTGCGCAAGACGGCTTCCAGCACGATGCGGATCGACACCGGCAGGCGCGAAATCTTGCCGACGCCTGATTTTTCCAGCGCGGGCAGGGAATACAGCATGGCCTGTTTGCCGGAGGAGAGTTTGAAGGATTGGCGGACGTTGAACGGGTCGATTGACATGGATGGGCCTCCGAAAAATGAAACAAAAAAGTGTCGTGATTATAGACTTTCGGCATGGGCGGATGGCAGCCCATCTCGATTCCTCTAAAGATTTTCCGTGGCCTGCCGATAGGATACGAGGCGGATAACGTGGTTAATCGGGTTCGCAGGACGCAGGGCGCGGCAGTGACCGGGTGTGTCAGGCAAGTGCCAAGCTGGGCTGTTTTAATGCTACATATCAGCAGATTGAGCCTGGCTGATGCGGATATGATGCGGGCTCAACAAGGGTGAAGGCTTGGGTCAAACCCCTTTTTTGCAGCAGGCTGGGGCGGGCAATCGGGAATGGATTATTGAAAAGGGGCAGGTTTTGCCGATCTACTGGAATATTGATCTGGTTGTGCTGTCGGTGGTGCTGGCCATGGTCGGCTCCTATACCGCGCTGATCCATGCGCGGCGCATGCGCATCAGCGACGGCTACACCGCCAACGTCTGGATGTTGACCGGGGCGACAACACTGGGCGCGGCGGTGTGGTCCATGCACTTCGTGGGCATGCTGGCTTTCCATCTGCCGGTCCCGCTCGGGTATGACCTCGAACTGACGTTGTTGTCGCTGCTGGCGGCCGTCGTCTCGGCCCTGATCGGGTTCAGGGTGCTGCGCGATCCCCAAATCAGTGCGCGCCGCCTGCTGCTCAGCGCAATCCTGATGGGGATCGGCATCAGCAGCATGCATTACATCGGCATGGCCGCGCTCAAGATGACGCCTGCCATCCGTTACGACCCGCTGATCTTCCTGGTTTCCGTGCTGATTGCCATCGCCGCCTCCTGGGGCGCTTTGAATGTCGTGTATCACCCGCTCTGGAGCAAGTTGCGCAACGGCGAGCGCAATGTGCTGGGCGGTATTGCGTTGGGGCTGGCGATCTCGGCCATGCATTACACCGCGATGTTCGGATTGCACATCGCACCGGAGGCGATCTGCTCGGTGGATAGCCTGCGCATCGAGCCGAACATCCTCGCCATCATGGTGGCGCTGACTGCATTGTTCTGGTTCGGCGGCGGCATGCTGGCGAGCCTGTTCGACTGGCGCATGGCACGCGAGAATGCCGCCGAACTGGAGAAGCTGGATCAAAAATACCATCAGTTGCTGCGCGAATCGGAAGAGACGTCGCTCGCCATGATCGCGGCGCTGCGCGAAAGCGAGGAGCGCCTGCGCATGACCTTGCAGAGTGCGCCGGATGCTGTTTTCATCGTCGAGCCGGACGGGCGCATCCTCTATGTCAACGACAACGTGATCGAGCTGCTCGGCTACGAACGCAGCGAACTGTATGCCATGACCGTCTTCGACCTGGTGCCGCCCGACTGGCGCGCGATCTACCGCGAGGTGAGCCGCGAGATCGTGACGGAAACCGGGCGGCATGTTTACGAGATCCGCCTGTTGACCCACACCGGCGAAAAGATCCCGTTCGAACTGAATGCCGTGCGCCTGCCCAACGGCAATGTCTATGGTTCCTGCCGCGACATTCGCGAGCGCAAGGCGGCGCAGCAGCACCAGAAGGATTCCGAGGAGCAATTGCAGCGCCTGCTCGACTCGATGGCGGAAGGGATGTATGGCGTGGATAACCAAGGCAATTGCACCTTTGCCAACGCCGCCTTCCTGAAAATCCTGGGTTATGCGCGGGTGGAGGAGGTGCTGGGCAAACACGTCCACACCCTGATCCATCACGCGCATGCCGACGGGACGCCCTATCCGGCGCAGGATTGCATCATGTATCAGGCTTTCAGGCTGAACCAGCCCGCGCATTGCGACGACGAGGTGTTCTGGCGCAGGGATGGCGTGGCGGTTCCCGTGGAATACTGGTCGCATGCCATCGCCAAGGATGGACAGGTCGTCGGCGCGGTGGCGACCTTCCTCGATATCTCCGAACGCAGGCAAAAAGAACAGCACATCCATCAGCTGGCGTTCTACGATGCGCTGACCGAGCTGCCGAATCGGCGCCTGTTGCTGGAGCGTTTGCAGCAATCGATGGCGGTCAGCGCGCGCAATGGACGCAATGCTGCATTGATCCTGCTCGATCTGGACAATTTCAAGAAGCTCAATGATTCCAAGGGCCATGCTGCCGGAGACCTGCTGTTGCGCGAGGT
>JAVHSB010000310.1:0-4376 GCA_036171955.1 Sideroxydans sp. | reverse complement strand
CCTGTATTACCAGTTGCAGGTCGATGCGCAACATCATCCGCTGGGCGCGGAAGTCCTGATGCGCTGGATACATCCCACGCGCGGTCTGGTCTCGCCCGCGCAGTTCATTCCGCTGGCCGAGGAGACCGGGCAGATCGTGGCGATGGGCGCCTGGGCCTTGCGCACCGCCTGCCTGCAACTCAAGGCGTGGCAGACGGATGTAAAGACCTGCGACCTGACGCTGGCCGTCAACGTCAGCGCGCGCCAGTTCCGCCAGTCCGATTTTGTCGGACTGGTGCAGCGCGTGCTGCTCGAAACCGGCGCCAAGCCCTCGCGCCTCAAGCTGGAGCTGACCGAAAGCACGGTGCTGGAAAATGTGGAGGACACCATCGCCAAGATGCGCGAGCTGAAACTGCTCGGCATCAGCTTCTCGATGGACGACTTCGGCACGGGTTATTCCTCGCTGCAATATCTCAAGCGCCTGCCGCTGGACCAGATCAAGATCGACCAGAGCTTCGTGCGCGACATCGCGAGCGACCCGAACGATGCGGCCATCGTGCAGACCATCATCGCCATGACCGAGGCGCTCGGGCTCAACGTCATCGCCGAGGGCGTGGAGACGGAGGAACAGGAGCAATTCCTGAACCAGCGCGGCTGCCATGCGTATCAGGGCTACCTGTTTGGCAAGCCCCTGTCGCTGGAAGAGTTCATCGGGCAATTGAGAGAGAAAGGAATCTCGTAATGGTCGTCAGCAAAATCAAACGCATCCTCCAGCAAAATCATCTCGATGAAGAGGCGCGGCAACTGTTGAGCGTGGCTGTGCTTGAACTCGAGCAGCAGAAGTTCGCACTCGACCAGCATGCCATCGTGGCGATCACGGATGTGCGCGGAACCATTACCTATGTCAACGACAAATTCTGCGCCATCAGCGGCTACGCGCAGGAAGAACTGATCGGACAGAACCATCGCCTGCTCAACTCCGGTCATCATGACAGCGGATTCTTTCGCGAGATGTACCGCACCATTGCCGCGGGTCAGGTCTGGCACGGCGAGATCTGCAATCGCGCGCGCGACGGCAGCCAGTACTGGGTGAGCACCACCATCGTGCCGATGCTGGATGTGAACGGCAAGCCGGAACACTATATCGCCATCCGCACCGACATCACCCGGACCAAGCAGAACGAAGCCATGCTGGAAGAGGCGCAGAAGCTGGGCATGCTCGGGCACTGGCAACTGGACCTCGTGCACAACAAACTGGAGTGGTCGAACGAGATCTTCCGCATCTTCGAAGTCGATCCGGAGCGGTTCGCGGCCACGTATGAAGCGTTCGTCGAACGCATCCATCCGGAAGACCGGGAGCTGGTCGATCGCAGCTACAACGATTCCGTTACCCTCCACCGCAGCTACGAGATCGAGCATCGCCTGCTGTTTTCCGATGGGCGCATCAAGTGGGTGAACGAATGCGGCAGCACGCGCTATGACCCGAGCGGCAGGCCGCTCATGTCGCTGGGCACCGTGCAGGACATTACCGAGCGCAAGCTGGCCGACGAGAAGCTGCGTATCTCGGCCATCGCCTTCGAGACACAGGAAGGCATCATGGTCACCGATGCCGAGGCGAACATCATCAGCGTCAACTATGCCTTCGAAAGGCTCACGGGTTATTGTGCTGCCGAGGTGTTGGGCAAGAATCCGCGCCTCCTGCAATCCGGGCGTCAAGATGCCGCGTACTACCGCGAGATGTGGCGCAGCCTGCACGAGAATGGATCGTGGTCGGGCGAGACGTGGGACAAGCGCAAGGACGGTTCGCTCTACCCCAAATGGCTGACCATCACCACCGTGCGCGATCCGGCCGGCGAGATCACCCATTACGTCGCCATTTTCATGGACATCACCGAGCTCAAGCGCGCCCAGGAAGAGGTGCATCGCCTGGCGTTCTATGACCACCTGACGCAGCTGCCGAATCGCCGGATGCTGGTGGACCGGCTGGAGCATGCCCTGGCGGACAGCCAGCGCAGCGGCATGCATGGCGCGCTGATGTTCATGGACCTGGACAATTTCAAGATCCTCAACGACACCCAGGGGCATGACGTGGGCGACCTGCTCCTGATCGAGGTGGCCGAACGGCTGAAAAAATGCATGCGCGAAAGCGACACGGTGGCGCGACTGGGCGGTGACGAGTTCGTGGTCATCCTGCGCGATCTGGACGAGAGTGCGGTCGGATCGGCTCTCAAAGCCGAAGCGGTCGCGGAAAAGATCGTCGCGAGCCTGAACGAGCCTTATCTGCTCAAAGACTTTCAGTATCAATGCAGCGTCAGTGTGGGCGTGTGCCTTTTCCTGGGCAAGGAAACCCGGCACGAAGAATTGCTCAAGCGGGCCGATACCGCCATGTACCAGGCCAAACATTCGGGCCGCAACCGCGTCTGCTTTTTCGAGAACGAAATGCAGTCCGCCGTCGAATCGCGTGCATCGATCGAGAACAGTCTGCGCCACGCGCTGGCGCAGCATGAGCTGCAACTCTATTTCCAGATGCAGGTGGACGAGAGCCACCGCATCATCGGGGCCGAGGTGCTGCTGCGCTGGTTCAATCCAGAACAGGGCGCCGTGTCGCCGGCGCAGTTCATCCCGGTCGCGGAAGAGAGCGGGCTGATCCTGTCCATCGGTGCATGGGTGCTGGAGACTTCCTGCCGCCAGCTCGCGGCATGGGCGTTGGACGATTCCATGGCAATACTGAAACTGGCGGTCAATGTCAGCGCGCGCCAGTTCAGCCAGCCCGATTTTGTGGCGCAGGTCGAGGCACTGCTGGCGCAATACCGTTTCGATCCGTCCCGGCTGAAGCTGGAGCTCACCGAAAGTCTGGTGCAGGCCGATGTCCAGGACACCATCGCCAAGATGGAGCGCTTGCGCACCCTGGGCATCACCTTCTCGATGGACGACTTCGGCACGGGATACTCATCCCTGTCTTACCTGAAATCACTGCCGCTGGACCAGATCAAGATCGACCAGAGCTTCGTGCGCGACCTGGTGGTGGACAAGAGCGACGAGCTGATCGTGCGCACCATCATCGACATGTCGAACAACTTCGGCTTGAACGTGATCGCCGAAGGCGTCGAGTTCCCTGAGCAGATCGAGATCCTGAAGCGCAACGGATGCAACCATTTCCAGGGTTATTTCTTCGGCAAGCCGGTGCCTTTGCGCGAGTTCGAGGACCGGTTCAGGCAGGCCCGTCAAGAAACGGGCGAAGCTGAATCTGCCGATATTGGGGTGTGAAGGAAAGCGACGACAGGAAAAGCGGCGATGTCGAAATTCAATATCAATCTGCTCGGATCCAAGGGGCATGGGGCGGGGGCGCAAAATGACGATGAGCCTGACTTGTGCGGGCAAGCAGTGACCTGGAATCCGTCCGTCAGGCGCATTGAAACAGAAAAAGTTTCGTAGTTCAGGATGCTAAACATGGATCAACAAGAATCAATTCCATCCACCAAACTGCTGCGCTACGCTGCTCTGCCGCTGTCGATCTGGACGCTCCTTGTCATTGGTTCGCTCTGGACATCCCTTGCCACACTGGAACATTCCACCATGGAGGTCGCCGAGGCGCAGGGGCGCGAAGTGTTCAGTCTGGTCGAAGCCATGCGCATCTGGAACGCCGAGCATGGCGGCATCTTCGTGCTTCAATCCGAGCGCGATCCGCCCAATCCCTATCTTGAACCCGGCCTGCGCTCCGATGTCACCGCCTCCGGCCAGCGGCTGACGCGGCTCAATCCCGCCTATATGACCCGCCAGATATCCGTTGTGATCGAGCGCGAGGCGGGCATCAGACTGCATTTGACCAGCCTGAAGCCGCTCAATCCAGGCAATCTGCCGGAGGAATGGCAGCGTCGTTCGTTGGAGGCGTTTCAGACAGGGGGGGCGACATCCAGTTTCGCCATTGCACGCTTGGACGAGGTTGCATATGGCCGTTTCATCGCACCATTGCGGGTGAAGGAACCCTGCCTGGAGTGTCATGCTGCGCAGGGCTACAAGCTCGGCGATGTGCGGGGCGGGCTGGCCGTAGAGTGGCCGGTACAGCCGTTGCTCGATGCCATGTACCACACGCGTGTGTACCACATCACCTCGCACGCCATCGTATGGTTGGCGGTCTCGTTGCTGTTGGTTTTCGGCATACGGCGGCTGTTGGGAAACATGGCCACCATCGAGCGTTCGAGTCGGGCGTTGGTCGAGGTCAATCGGGGGCTGGAGCAGACAGTGGCGTTGCGTACGAAGGAGTTGAACAGTTCCCTGCGGACACTACGCTCCATCGGCGACCTGTCGCCCGGCGTGTTGTACCAGTACCGTTTGCGCAAGGATGCCTGCATGGCGCAGGGCAGGAAGCATATTGGCGCTGATTCTATGTCGCTAAA
>JAVHSB010000309.1:0-7150 GCA_036171955.1 Sideroxydans sp. | reverse complement strand
ACGCCGACGCGCAACAATTTCGGCATCATCGGGCCGATCCCGAAATCGGAATTCGACATGGCCAGCATCCAGAAGAAGATCGACGCCAATCCCTTCATCAAGGACAAGAAAAAGAAACCGCGCATCCTCACCATCACCCAGAGCACCTACGACGGCGTGATCTACAACGTGGAGACGCTGAAGGAGATGCTGGACGGCAAGATCGATGCGCTGCATTTCGACGAGGCGTGGCTGCCGCATGCGGCGTTCCATCCGTTCTACAAGAGCATGCACGCCATCGGCCGCAATCGGCCGCGCGCCAGGGATTCGATGATCTTCGCCACCCAGTCCACGCATAAATTGCTCGCCGGTCTGTCGCAGGCCTCGCAGATTTTGGTGCGCGAATCCGAGACGCGCAAACTGAACAATCACATGTTCAACGAGGCCTACCTGATGCATACCTCGACCAGCCCGCAGTACGCCATTATCGCCTCGTGCGACGTGGCCGCCGCGATGATGGAGCCGCCCGGCGGCACCGCGCTGGTGGAGGAATCCATCGCCGAGGCGCTCGACTTCCGCCGCGCCATGCGCAAGGTGGATGAAGAGTACGGCGCCGACTGGTGGTTCAAGGTGTGGGGGCCGGAGAAGATCGCCGAAGAAGGCATCGGCGAGCGCGCCGACTGGATGCTGCATCCCGACGACAAGTGGCACGGCTTCGGCAAACTGGCCGAAGGTTTCAACATGCTCGATCCGATCAAGGCCACCGTCATCACGCCGGGGCTGGATGTGGATGGCGACTTCGCCGATTCCGGCATCCCGGCGGCGATGGTCACCAAATACCTGGCCGAACATGGCGTGATCGTCGAGAAATGCGGGCTCTATTCCTTCTTCATCATGTTCACCATCGGTATCACCAAAGGACGCTGGAACACGCTGCTCACCGCGCTGCAGCAGTTCAAGGACGACTACGACAAGAACGCGCCGCTGTGGCGCATCCTGCCCGAGTTTGCCGCCAAGCATCCGTGCTACGAGCGTACCGGCCTGCGCGACCTGTGCCAGCAGATCCACGACACCTACAAACAACACAACGTGGCGAAGATGACCACCGAGATGTATTTGTCGGACATGCAGCCCGCGATGAAGCCCTCCGACGCATTCGCCAAGATGGCGCACGACGAGATCGAGCGTGTGCCGGTGGACGATCTGGAAGGGCGCATCACGGCCGTGCTGCTCACGCCGTATCCGCCGGGCATCCCGCTGCTGATTCCGGGCGAGCGTTTCAACCGGATCATCGTGGACTATCTCAAGTTTGCGCGCGACTTCAACAAACAGTTCCCCGGCTTCGAGACCGATATCCACGGCCTGGTTTCGGACAGGACCAACGGCGAGCGCGTGTATTACGTTGATTGCGTAAAGTGACGCGCTGACGTGGCCGCCGTCATCCGCGCCCTGCATGCCGACATCACCACGCTCAGGGTGGATGCCATCGTGAATGCGGCGAACAACTCGCTGCTCGGGGGCGGCGGGGTGGACGGCGCGATCCACCGTGCGGCGGGACCTGAACTTCTCGCCGAATGCCGCGCACTCGGTGGTTGCGAAACCGGCGACGCCAAACTCACCCGCGCTTACCGCCTGCCCGCGAAGTACGTCATCCACACCGTTGGCCCGGTGTGGAACGGGGGCCATCAGCACGAGCCCGAGCTGCTTGCTTCCTGTTACTGCCGCTCGTTGCAGGTCGCCGCGCAACATGACGTCCGCTCGATTGCCTTTCCTTCCATCAGCACCGGCGTTTATGGCTATCCCGTGGAAGCGGCCGCGCGTATCGCGCTCGATACCGTTCGCCGTTGCCTGAAGGAAGCGCCCGGAATGGAGGGAATCATCTTCTGCTGCTTCTCGGCGCAGGACCTCGCGCTTTATCGCGGATTGCTGGATCAACATGACTGAATCGCAGGACAAGCTACGCGTCGACAAATGGCTGTGGGCTGCGCGTTTTTTCAAGACGCGCAGCATCGCGGCCGACGCGGTCGAGAGCGGCAAAGTGACCATGGAGGGCGCGCGCATCAAACCGGCGAAGACGGTCGGCGCTGGCGACGTGCTGGTCATCCGCCTCGGCCCCTACCAGCACGAGGTGGAAGTGCTCGGGGTGTCGGGCAAGCGCGGGCCCGCGCCGGTGGCGCAAAAACTCTACCGCGAGACCGCGGAGAGCCAGCGCAAACGCGCCGTGCAAGCCGAGCAGAACAAACTGCTGCCGCAATCCGACCTGAAAGGCCGCCCGACCAAGCGCGACCGGCGCGACATCGCGCGCTTCGTGGATGACGCGCGCCCCGCACGCAAGAGCGCGTGGGGCGACTTCGATTAAACCTGCGATGCAGGATATCGTTACCCAGCGCCGCCTCATCGCCGCCCTGCGCGATCCGCGCCGATATCCCGGAACCGTGCGCTCGGTACGCGTGATCGAAACGCATATCTCGTGGGTATTGCTGGCGGGCGAATTCGCCTACAAGATCAAGAAGGCGCTCGACCTTGGCTTTCTGGATTTCACCGCGCTGTCACTGCGGCAGAATTTCTGTGCGGAAGAAATCCGCCTCAACCGGCGCACCGCGCCGCAGCTCTACCTCGATGTCGTCGCCATCGGAGGATCTCCCGACGAACCCGAATTCGGGTGTGCGCCCGCGCTTGAGTACGCGGTCAGGATGCGCCGTTTCGCGCCGGGCAATTCCTGCGATCGACTGCTGCGCGCAGGCAAACTGCTGCCGCATCACATCGACCGCCTCGCCGCCGTCATTGCGCGATTCCACGCGCAATTGCCCGCCGCCGACTGCGCCACGCCGTATGCCACGCCGGCAACCGTACATGACTTCATGCAGCAGAATTTCGCGCAGTTGCACACGTTGTTGCCGGCGGCGGATGGCGCCGGTCTGGCGGCTCTGGCGCGCAGCAGCAACGCGGAATTCAGCGCATGCGCAGCCCGCTTCGAGGCCCGGCGCGAGCTTGGTTGCGTGCGCGAATGCCACGGCGATCTGCATCTGGGCAACATCGCCCTGATCGACGACATGCCGGTGCCATTCGACGGCATCGAGTTCAACCCCGCGCTGCGCTGGATCGACGTGATGGACGAACTCGCGTTCGTGACGATGGATCTGTTGCAGTTCGGGCGTCCCGACTATGCGTGGCGTCTGCTTAATGCCTGTCTGGAAGCGAGCGGCGATTACGCGGGCGTGTCCGTGCTGCGTTTTTATCTCGCCTATCGCGCCGTGGTGCGCGCCAAGGTCGCGGCGTTCCGCGCGGGCCAGGCCGGCGGCGGCCGCTCCATGCGGCGCGCGGAGCTGGCCGTGTGCCGCAGCCATCTGGCGCTGGCGCAGCGCTGCCTGGAAGAGCGCCGCGCCGCACTGATCATCACGCATGGCCTGCCGGGATCGGGCAAGACGACCTTCGCCCAGTTCGTCATCGAGCAGATGGGGGCGATCCGCATCCGCTCCGATGTGGAACGCAAGCGCCTGTACGGACTGCCGGCGGCGGCAAGCAGCCGGGACGTGCGGGGCGACATCTACGACACGGCAACCACCGAGCGGACTTATGCGCGACTGCATGCGTTGGCGCGGGAGATGCTGTGCGCGGGACATGTCGTGATCGTGGATGCGGCGTTCCTGCAGCGCGCCGAACGCGAACTCTTTCAGCGCCTGGCGCATGAATTATCCGTGCCGTTCGTCATAGCCAGCCTGCAGGCGACGCCCGCCGAGTTGCGGCGACGCATCGAGCGGCGGCGCAACGATGCATCGGAAGCGGACATTGCGGTGCTGGAGAAATTGCAGGCGCTGCAACAGGGGCTGGCACCGGAAGAGCGCGCCTGCACGGTGCGCTTCACCACCGCGCAAGCGCCGGACAGCAAGGCCAACGCGAGAGCCTGGCGCAAACTAGAAACACTGTTGTCTGCCGTATAAGCCGGCAGCTTGAGCCGAAGAAACGCGCTGTCGCCGGTGTTAACTTGAATCTGGCGCTGCTCTTCGGCCATCACGTCCTGTCGCCGAGAGGTGTTGCTGGGACATGTCGGCCTTGATCACCTAGTGCCCGCTATCGCACTGTTCCGTTTCAAACGCGGCGTCATCGAAGTCATTGCATCCTGCGTATGACCCGGCTCTCTGCGTGACTCAAGCAAAGTGTTGCTACCGTGGTGTGGCGAGTATTATGCTTTACCTACTGAATCTCTCCTGTATTGAACGGAAATATTCGAACCATGGAATACAAGGACTATTACAAAATCATGGGAGTGGCGCGCGACGCGACGCAGGATGAGATCAAGCGCGCCTATCGTCTGCTGGCGCGCAAATATCACCCGGACGTAAGCAAGGAGCCTGATGCCGAAGCCCGCTTCAAGGAGGTCGGCGAAGCGAACGAGGTGCTCAAGGATCCCGAAAAGCGTGCCGCCTACGACAGGCTGGGTGCGAATTGGCAAGCGGGCCAGGATTTCCGTCCGCCCCCCGACTGGAACACGGGCTTCGAATTTTCCGGCGGCGGTGCGGCTGATGGGGACGCGGCGCAATTCAGTGACTTTTTCGAATCGTTATATGGACGGGGATTTGGTAAAGGGCGTGACAGTCGCACTGCCTTCCATGCCAGAGGCGAAGATCACCATGCCCGAATTCTGGTCGATCTGGAAGACGCCTACACCGGTGCCGTCCGAACCATCACTTTGCAAATCCCTGAAGTGGATGGGCAAGGGCATCTGGTGATGCGCGAGCGCAAACTGAATGTGAACCTGCCGCGCGGCATCCGTGCCGGGCAGCATATTCGTCTGGCAGAGCAGGGCATGCCCAGTCTCGGCCAGGGCCAGGCAGGTGACCTGTTCCTGGAAATCACGTTCCGTCCCCACCCTTTCTACCGCGTTGAGCAAAAGGATGTATATCTCGACCTGCCCGTTGCGCCGTGGGAAGCGGCTTTGGGCGCGGTATTGAATGTGCCCACCCCAGGCGGAGTCGTCGAGCTCAAGATTCCGCCAGGCTCTTCCGCCGGAAACAAATTGAGACTCAAAGGCCGTGGGATTCCGTCGGGCACACCGGGGGATTTCTATGTGGTGCTGAAAATTGTCGTGCCCCCCGCTGACAATGAGGCGGCCAAAACGGTTTACCGCAACATGGCCGAGCAGTTCAAATCCTTCAACCCGCGCAGCAGACTGGGAGTGTGAGCATGGATAACGGGGAAGTGCAGCCGCAATTGAGCGGTAACATTATGGAAGAGCAAACCGAACTGACGCTGGCCGATGTCTGCCGTGCGTGCGCGGTACAGGCAGAATTCATCATCGAACTGGTGGAGGAGGGTGTACTGGAACCCGTCGGGCACGGGCCTGACGGTTGGCGATTCAGCGGGATTCACATGCAGCGCACCACGGCAGCCTTGCGCTTGCAGCGTGACTTGGGAGTTAATTTTGCCGGGGTGGCGCTGGCGTTGCAGTTGCTGGATGAGGTCGAGGAGTTGAGGGCGCGAATCAGGATACTGGAAGCGGAAGGGGGCTGAACGTATTCGCCTTAAAGTTATCGTAAAAAAGGATACGAACCATGACTATTGCAGACGAACTTCAAGCCACCATCGGGCAGATGGTGCAACGTGGCAAGGGCATCCTTGCCGCAGACGAAAGCCAACCCACCATCACCAAACGCTTTGCCGCGATCAGCGTGGAAGCCAGCGAAGAGAACTGTCGCGCTTACCGCGCACTGCTGTTTACCGCCCCCGGCATCGAGCAATACATCAGCGGTGTGATCGAATTCGAGGACACGCTCGCGCAGGCCGCCGATGACGGCACACCGCTGCCGCAGGTGCTGGCGCGGCGCGGCATCGTGCCCGGGGTCAAGGTGGACAAGGGCAAAGGACCGCTGGCGCTGGCGCCGGGCGATTCCATCACCTATGGCCTGGACGGGCTGGCGGAGCGTCTGCGTCAGTACAAAAGGCAGGGGGCGCGTTTCGCCAAGTGGCGCGAGGTGTACGAAATCAGTGAGCACAATCCCTCGGTACTGGGTATTGCCGCCAACGCCGAGATGCTGGCGCGCTACGCAGCGGTGTGCCAAGAGATGGGCGTTGTCCCCATCGTCGAGCCGGAGGTGTTGATTGAGGGTGATCACAGTCTGGCCCGCTGCGCAGAAGTGACCGAGGCGGTACACAAGGAAATCTTTCATGCCCTGCACCGCCATCATGTCGTGCTGGAACATATCATCCTCAAACCCAACATGATCCTGCCTGGTAAACAGCATCCGGTCAGAGCCGGCGCCGAAGAAATCGCGGCGGCGACATTGCAGGTATTCCGGCGCACCGTGCCGATGGCCGTGCCGAGTATCAATTTTCTCTCCGGCGGTTTGAGTCCTGAAGAAGCGACGGCCAACCTCAATGCGATGAATGCCGGTTTCCCCAATGCACCTTGGCTGTTGTCATTTTCTTACGGACGCGCCTTGCAGCAAACCGTACTCCAGGCATGGCAGGGTAAAGCGGAGAATGTCGCCGCCGCACAGCGGGCGTTGCTGAAACGCGCCAGATTGAACGGCGCAGCGCAGCGCGGGGAATATCTGGCTGCGATGGAGTCGTCGGACTAAGTGCATCGCTCCGCCACACGGCACTATCCGGCAATACCAGTGCGATGAGGATATGCCAGTGCAGCTGAAGTTTTCCCATGTCAGGGTCTCCGCTGCTTGCGCTTGCGAGCCACAGGTTTGGATGCCTAATCCGACCACCTTGCGTCGAGCAAACGGTCTTCCCGCTCCTGCGGTACCCGCTGCATGAACGCGCAATCGCGGCGATGGATAGTGATGCCGCGGTCGCGGGTGACGTAGGCGACGATGGCATCCGGGCTCTGCGGATGACAGCACAGGGCCAGCTTGTAGGTGAGATTATTGACGCCCTCGACCAGTACTAGCGCGGCATGTGCGGTCTGCGCTCCGGCGGGAATCCTGCGCGCTACGGGCGCATCCGGGGTGATGGCGAGACTGACGCGGCGCGGCGTTATGTCGCCGCGGCCCAGCGCGGCGAGCAGGTCTTCGGGTTTGTTGTAGCGCAGTTTCTGCGCCAGCTTTTCCTGGTTGATCTCGTTCACGCCGATGCGGTGCAACTCGCGTTCGAACAGGGCGCGCCCCTGCGCGATGCTGTCGTCCAGGTTCTGCTCGGCGAACCAGTGGCGCACCTTGGCGCG
>JAVHSB010000308.1:0-7182 GCA_036171955.1 Sideroxydans sp. | reverse complement strand
TCATCGTGCAGGTGATGCGCAGCGCGCGGCGCCAGGTGCTGATCGAGGCGACCATAGCTGAAGTAACTTTGAAAAGTAATTACCAACAAGGCATAAACTGGTCCAAGTTGCTGGCCGCAGGAGAAACAAAGGGATTTTCTTTGGGGCAGGCAATCTCGAGCAAACAACTACCCACAGATACTACAGCAAGCATTGGTTCGCTCGTTCTCAACTATACAAATCCAACATCCAGAATTGGAAGCTTGAGCGCGAGTGTCTCGTTGCTTGAAACGTTCGGAGACGTGAAGGTGCTCTCCAGCCCCAAGATCAGCGTGATGAATAACCAGACCGCGATGCTGCGCGTGGTGGACAACCTCGTGTATTTCACCATGAAGGCCGACACTGTTTCCAACCAGACCACCACCACCACTACCTTTACCACCACTGCCGTGACGGTGCCGACCGGGTTCACCATGAGCGTGACGCCGCAGATCGATGACAGCGATACGGTATTGCTTAACCTGCGCCCCTCCATCACTAAATTGCTCGAATACGTCGATGACCCCAACCCGGAGTTGAAAAAGGTCAACGTAACCAGCCGGATTCCGGTATTGCAAACCCGCGAAATGGAATCCGTGCTCAAGATCGGCAACAATCAGATCGCGGTGATGGGCGGGCTGATGCAGGACGAGATCAATAATCAGACCGACGGCATTCCCGGGCTGGACCGCATCCCGGTCGCGGGCAACGCATTCCGCAATCGCAACGACACCAAGACCAAGACCGAACTGGTCATCTTCCTGCGGCCGGTGGTGATCAAGGATGCCAGCATCGAGGGTGACTACGCCGCGTTCCGCAACAACTTGCCCACGGCGGATTTTCTCAAGCCTGAAATCGGCGGGGAGGGAAGATGAGCCTGTTACTCGATGCGATGAAAAAATCCGGGCAGGGGGCGCAAAGCACCGGGTTGACGCTGGAGGAAGCGCCGGCTGCAGCGCGGGCAAGTGCGCCGCCTGACGAGACGGCGCGCGCCGCCGGGCAGAATCTGTTTGCGGCCAAGAAGAAAGCGCCGCCACGCCGCCGCTGGAAACTCGGCCTGGTGCCGACCACGCTGCTGATCTGCGGCACCATCGGCGCGGGCTATGGCTATTATGTCTGGCGCGAACTCAATCCTCCGGTACAGCGTGTGGCAGTGCGCAACCCGCCCCCGCCGCCATCACAGCCTCCCAAACAGGTCATCACACCAACGCCACTGGTGGCCGCAATCAAGCCTGAAGCACCCGTGCAGCTAGAACCGCAGACACCGGCGGCAGTTCCATCGGCAGTGGCGCCTGCAGAAGAGCAGGCCGTGCCGGTCGAGTCGCCCCGTAAAGTGCAGCGCAAAAGCACGGCAAGCAGCGCGAAGCGCCTGACCATCCGCAGCGCGACGCAGGCCGATACCATCACGCCCGCGTTGCAGGATGCCTGGCGGGCCTATCAGCGTGGCGACTACGCGGCTGCGGAGGAAGGTTATCGCCGCGTGCTGGCACAGGATGCGCGCAATCGGGATGCCCTGCTCGGAATGGGGGCCATCGCGCAACAGGCCGGCAAGGATCAGGCAGCGCAACAGTATTACCGGCAGGTGTTGGTGCTCGATCCGCGCGATCCGGTCGCGCTGGGCGCGATGTCCGCGTTCGACACGCCCAACTCCGACGATGCCGAGGTTCGCTTGCGGCAGATGCTGGCCGACCAGCCGCGTTCCGCCGCATTGCACTATGCGCTGGGCAACTTGTATCTGGACCAGTCGCGCTGGGCGGAGGCGCAACAGGCATTTTTCACCGCGCTGGCGCTGGAACCGGGCAACCCGCAGTTCAGCTATAACCTTGCGGTCAGCCTCGATCATCTGGGGCAGGGCAAACTGGCGGCGGACTATTATCGCCAAGCGCTGCAACTTGATCCTTCCGGCCTGTCCGGCTTCGATGCAGCGCAGACGCAGCGCCGCCTGAACGAATTGAGCGCGACGCGATAGGGCATACGATGGCAGTTCCGCAGCAACAGCTCCAGCAGCCAATCGGTCAACTGCTGATCGCCAAGGGTGTGATCAGCGAAGACCAGTTGCGCATTGCGACCCAGGAACAGAACAAGACACCGCAGCCGCTGGGGCGGCTGCTGGTCCGTCTGGGCTTCCTGTCCGAGGCCACCATCCGCGATGTGCTGTCGGAAAACCTGGGCCAGGAAACGGTCGATCTGGCCACGGTGATCGTGGATTCCGCTGCGGTCACCCTGATCCCGAAAGAAGTGGCGCGGCGCTACCAGCTGGTGCCGATCTCGGTGGACGCGGTCAACAAGAACCTCACCCTCGCCATCGCCGACCCGGACAACATCATCGCGCTCGACCAGGTGCGTGCGCTGCTGAAAGACGAGTACCGCCTGATCACGCTGCTGGCCGGCGAATCCGACATCCTGCGCGCGATCGACCAGTATTACGGCTTCGAGCTGTCCATCGACGGCATCCTGCACGAGATCGAGCCGGGCGAACTGGAACACCAGGGGCTGCAACAGGGCGTCAACGAATTCAGCCAGCCGGTGGTGCGCCTGATCGACGCGCTGCTCACCGAGGCGGTGCAGCAGAACGCTTCCGACATCCACTTCGAGCCGGAGAACAGCTTCCTGCGTATCCGCTACCGCGTGGACGGTGTGCTGCGCCAGGTGCGCAGTCTGCACAAGAGTTTCTGGCCGGCGATGGTGGTGCGCCTGAAAGTGATGAGCGGCATGAACATTGCCGAGACGCGGGCGCCGCAGGACGGCCGCATCTCGCTGCGCCTGTCCGGGCGTCCGATCGATTTTCGTGTCGCCTCGCACCCGACGCAATACGGCGAGAACCTGGTGCTGCGTATCCTCGACCGGCAGAAAGGCATCGTGCCGATCAACCAGCTCGGCCTCGAGGACAGTTCGCTTTCGATCCTGCTGTCCATCATCGCCAAGCCGGAGGGCATCGTGCTGGTCACCGGCCCGACCGGCAGCGGCAAGACGACCACGCTCTATTCCATCCTCAACCACGTCAACACCGAGTCGGTCAACATCATGACCCTGGAAGACCCGGTGGAATATCCGATCCCGCTGATCCGCCAGAGCTCGGTGAACGAAGCGGCCAAGCTGGATTTCGTCAACGGTATCCGCTCCCTGATGCGGCAAGACCCGGACATCATCCTGGTGGGCGAGATCCGCGACCATCCCACTGCCGAGATGGCCTTTCGCGCCGCCATGACCGGCCACCAGGTGTACTCGACGCTGCATACCAATTCTGCGGTCGGTGCCATTCCGCGCCTGCTCGACATCGGTATCCTGCCGGACATCATGGCAGGCAATATCATCGGCGTGATTGCACAGCGTCTGATTCGCGTGCTCTGCCGCCACTGCAAATATCCGTACCAGCCGGATGCGACCGAACGCAAACTACTGGGCTTGCACCATAACGAGGAAGTCACGCTGTACCGTGCCGCCGGCTGCGACGTCTGCCATCATCAGGGCTACACCGGCCGTCAGGCCATCATGGAAATCCTCAAGCTGGATTCGGTGCTGGACGATCTCATTTCGCGCCGCGCCAGCATGCGCGACATCAAACAGGCTGCGCTGGAAGGAGGCTTCCGGCCGCTGGCGCAGGATGGCATCCGCCGCATTCTGCAGGGGGTCACCTCGGTGGCCGAAGTGATGCGTGTGGTTGACCTGACCGACCGCAGTTAGGCAGAAGCGCCATGGCCCTCTACGCCTACAAAGCAATCGACGGTGATGGCAAGAGCGTCAAGGGCCTGCAGGATGCGGCCAACGAAATCGACCTCGAGATGCGCCTCAAGCGCGGCGGGCTGGACCTTATCAGCGCAAAGCAAGAGGACAATCCGGGTTCTTTCGGTGCCACCCGGGTCAAGCGTGCCGACCTCATCACGTTCTTCTTCAATCTGGAACAGTTGACGCGTGCCGGCGTGCCCTTGCTCGAATGCCTCGGCGACCTGCGCGACACCATGGAGGAGGCGACCTTTCGCGAAATTCTGGCCAATATGGTGGAGTCGATCGAGAGCGGAAAGAAATTGTCGCAGGCGATGGGTGAGCATCCGAACGCCTTTGACAAGATCACGACCAATCTGACCAAAGCGGGGGAGGACAGCGGACAGCTGGTCGAGGTGTTCAGGCATCTCACCGAGTCGCTCAAGTGGCAGGACGAAATGGCGTCGCAGACCAAGAGCATGATGATCTATCCGGCCTTCGTCGGCACCATCGTGCTGGCCATCACTTTTTTCCTGATGATCTATCTGGTGCCGCAGCTGGTCGGTTTCATCAAGGGCATGGGGCAGGAGATCCCGATCCAGACGCGGATATTGCTGGCGACTTCGGATTTCTTCGTCGCCTACTGGTACGTCCTGCTGCTGCTGCCATTCGTGCTGGTCGGGGTGTACAAACTGGCGTTGCGGGTGGATCCGAAGCTGCGCTATCACGTGGATAATCTCAAGCTGCATATATGGCCGACCGGGCCGATCCTGCGCAAGATCATCCTCGCCCGCTTCGCCAATACTTTCGCCATGATGTACAGTTCCGGCATCACCATTATGGATTGCATCGCAAACTCGCGCGATCTGGTGGACAATCAGGTCATCGCACAAAGTCTGCAAAGCGTCATGAGCGAAATCGAGGCCGGCAAGAACCTGACCCAGAGCTTCCAGAAGACGGGCATATTCCCGCCACTGGTGGTGCGCATGCTGAAAGTGGGCGAAGCGACCGGCCAGCTCGACCAGGCCCTGCTCAACGTCAGCTATTTCTATGACCGCGACGTGAAGGAGTCGATCAAGAAGGTGCAAGTGATGATCGAGCCCGCCATGACCCTGATCCTCGGCGCATTGCTGGGCTGGGTGATGCTGTCGGTGCTTTCCCCGATTTACGATCTGATAGGCAAGGTGCAACTCTGATGGCGCGAACCCTTCTCTTTTTGAGCGCAGAGACGTTCCAGGCGCATATCTGGCACAGCGATGGTTCGACCGTCGTGCGCGAGTTCAGCTACGATGCCGACGGCAGGGAGAGTTTCGGCACCATGCTGGAACGGCATAGCCATCCGCTTTGGCTGTTGGTCGATATCATCGAGGAAGACTTCCATCTCGAATCCATTCCGCACCTGATCGGCCCTGGCCGACGTGCGCTGATCGAGCGCAAGTTCGAACAGTATTACCGCAGCACCCCATTCCGCCAGGCGACCCTGCTCAAGCGCCAAAGCGAGGGGCGGCGCGATGACGATTACCTGTTCTCCGCCCTGACCAATCCGCAACGTATCTCGCCCTGGCTGGACATTCTGCATGCGCACCGGGTGCCGCTGGCGGGGATCTATTCGGTGCCCAACCTCAGTGCCCTGCTGCTCAAGGGGATCGAATCGGAACACATCCTGCTGCTGACCTGGGAAAAACAGGCGGGACTGCGGCAGACCTATTTCCACGACATGCGTCTGCACTTTTCGCGCCTGATCCCGCTCAACGGCGACGGCAATATGATCGACGCCATTGCCGCCGAGACGCCGCGCACCCAGCAATACCTGAAGAGCCTTTCTCTGCCGCCGCCGGGGGAGGCACTCGATGTGTACATCCTGTGCGATGCGGGCGACAAGGCGCAGTTGCAGGCCAAGCTCGAAAATGAGCGGGACCTGAATTACCATTATCTCGACCTCGGCGAATTTGCCCGCCAGCACAAATGCAGGCACGAATTCAAGGATTCCGACTGCACGCCGCTGTTGCTGGACCAATTGGCACGCAACACGCCTTCCGCGCATTACGGCAATGCAGAGCACACCCATTATTACCAGATGTGGCAGTTGCGCCGCATCATCTATCTGCTCGCCATTGCCGTCGCGCTGGGCGGTTTGCTGTGGAGTGGGCTGGCTTACTGGAAAGCCGAACAGTACGCCGATGAAGCCAGCCCCATCGTGCAACAGGTCGAACAGGTGCGCGCGCAAACGCAGGGTATCCTGCGCCAATTCTCCAATACCAGCGTGCCGGCCGCCGACATGAAGACCGCTGTGCTACTGGCGCGTGCATTGAGCCAGTATTCGCCCGCGCCGCGCGACATCCTGTTCGAATTGAGCGCAGTGCTGGACGATTTTTCGCGGATCGAGGTGACCCGTCTGGACTGGCAGGCCAGCGCCGCCGATGCACCGCTGTCGCCCTATCCGGCGCAGGTGATCACCTTCGAAGGGGTGATTTCCGGATTCAGTTCCAACCATCGCAACGGACTCGAATATATCGACCGTTTCCAGCAGGCGCTGGTGCGGCACGGATATGCGGTGAGCGCCACGTCACTGCCGCTGGATATCACTTCCAAAGGGAATATCAGCAACCTGAACGGCGACGGTAGAACGCCGGGGCAGTTCACGCTCAAGATCGTCTGGAGGCATTCATCATGAGTTTTTCCAAGACAGACCTGGCAGAAACCAAATGGAGCTTGCTCGCATTGCTGCTGGCGCTGGGCGGCGCCAGCGCCTTGTACGATTACACCTCCGGCTGCGAGCAACGGGAAAAACAGCAGCTGGGACAGTCGCAACGCCAGCTGAACGACGCGCGCAACCAGCTGGCCAATGCACAGAACGACATGGAGAACATGGCCTCCTACCAGATGGAATACGATGCGCTGGTGGCGCAAAAGGTCATCGGCGCGGAGCAGCGCCTGGACTGGATCGAGGGGCTGGATAAAATGCGCATGCAGAAGGTGGTGTCCGGGTTCAAGTACGCCATCGCCCCGCAAAAAACCTACACCCCGAATCCGCCGCAAGCAGCGGGAAACTTCAACCTCAACCTGAGCCCCATGACGCTGCACCTGGAGCTGCTGCACGAAGAGGAACTGCTGCGCTTCTTCCGCACGATGAGCGCCCAGCTCCCCGGCTGGTTCCTCATCGATCATTGCGCGCTGGAACGCAACAACACGGGTTCATTACCGCTCAAGGCCGATTGCGCCGGTGGCTGGTTCACCATGCAAAGCAGGAGCAACCCATGAGTCCTTCCCGTTTGTCAGACCAAGTCCGGCATGGACGTGCCATGCCGCATCCGGCGGTGCAACTCTGCCTGTGCGTCGCTGTCCTGTGCGCCATCGGCATGGAGACCGCCCACGCCACCGAACTGGGACGCCTCTTTTTCACGCCACAGGAACGCGAGCGGATGGACATGCAGGGCGCGGTGAAGGCGGAAGCGCAGAGCC
>JAVHSB010000307.1:0-1468 GCA_036171955.1 Sideroxydans sp. | reverse complement strand
GAGCGCAAAGCCCTCCAGACCCTGATCGACCACACGCAGCAGACCGTCAACGGCTGGGTGCGCGTGAAGTTGTACAAGGGCAACGTGATTGTGGTTGGACGCGATTCGAAGACAGATTCGCTGTTCGATTCCAGCATTGCCACTTTCGAGGACGACAAGGGTGCCTACGACCAGAAGGACGCGGGCGGATTCATCAAGCTGAACGCGCTGCGCATGCGCATCGCGGCAAACTTGCGGCAAAGGAAGTAATACCGACATTTTCAAGGAGGCGATATGTTGCATGAACTGACCGGGGATATTCTGTTGAGCCGTGCCAAGGCGGTCGCGCAGGGCATTGCACCCAACGACGACTGCATGCACGGCCTCGCGCTGCAATTGCGCGAGCTCATGCCGGCGATGTACAAGGACTTTCGTCATTACTGCCACACGCAACACCCGAAGTCCGGTGAAATCTGGACCTGGATGAGCAGCGACGGACATTTCCTGGCCAACCTGTTCACCCAGGACGAGGCCTACGCCCACGGCAGCAAGCCCGGGCACGCCTCCCTGACCCACGTCAATCACACGCTGCATGCGCTGCGACTCTTCGTGCAGAAGGAAAAGATCCCCAGCCTGGCCTTGCCGCGTCTGGCCTGTGGCATCAACGGCCTCGACTGGAACGAAGTGAAGCCGCTGATCGAGCACCATCTGGGCGACCTCGGCATCCCGCTTTATGTCTATACAAATTATCAAAAAGGCGTCAAGGCCGAAGAGCCCACCGCCTGAATCGAACCAAGGAGACCCAATGTCAGACAAATTCGACAACGTCAGTGTAGGCAAAAAAGCCAATGTATTCTTCGACGGAAAATGCGTATCGCACTCGGTGTATTTCCCCGACGGCAGCCGCAAGACCGTGGGTGTGGTGTTGCCCAACAGCCAGCTCACGTTCAACGTGGGGGCGCCGGAACTGATGGAGATCACCGGCGGCGAATGCTCGGTGAAAATCGCCGGGGAGTCCGCGTTCAAGACTTATACCGCAGGTAGCAGCTTCAAGGTCGCCGCGAACAGCAGCTTCGAAATCCATACGAGCGCGGGCGCTGTCGATTACGTTTGCAGCTTTGGCTCCGACTAACCTGAAGGTAAGTCTTCGCCGCAACAAACCGCTTTGCGGTGTGTTGTGGTTAAGTTAACTATCAAGGAATAACCATGCCATCTTTCGATATCGTTTCCGAAGTAGAGAAGACCGAGGTCAAGAACGCGGTCGAGCAGACCAACAAGGAGGTCGGCACCCGCTTCGACTTCAAGGGCAGCGACGCGCGCGTCGAGCAGGCCGAACTGGTGCTTACCGTGCATGCCGACAACGAGTTCCAGTTGGGCCAGGTGCAGGATATCCTCAACGGCAGGCTGACCAAGCGCGGCGTGGACATAAAGTGTCTGGAGATCAGCGACAAGATCGAGAAGGTCAGCGGCAACAAGGTCAAGCGCAGTT
>JAVHSB010000306.1:0-1469 GCA_036171955.1 Sideroxydans sp. | reverse complement strand
GATACAGGCCAAAGCCCCAGAACACCAAGCCTTGCAGGGGAACCACCCAAACCACCGTGCGCCAGAACTCCTGCTGAAAATTGGCGGGCAGTTCAAAATTGAAACGCAAAAGATAAGCGAACCACCAGGCAAAAGCCGCTGCGGTCAAATCGTGCAGAATGGCGAGGAAGATATTGGGATGGATTCTGGTCATGTCGATTTTTGTGTATGTTTTTTCCAGCGCGCATCCAGCATCACCATCAGTAGCACATAGATGCCGCCCCAGGCCAGACCCAGTTGCCACAAGGCATCGTACCGTAGCAAACATAATGCCGAAACCCCCGCGCCCAGCATCAGCACGTATTCGACCAGCGCGACCTTGCGATGGCCCGCGCCCAACTGTACCGCGCGCTGGTAATAATGCTCGCGGTGCGCCTCGGTGATTTTCGCCCCGCGCAGGGTGCGTTTGAGCAGGGTCACGCTCGCATCCACGATGAAAGGCGAGAACACCAGCAGCGGAAACCATGCCGGCCAGACGCCGCGCATCCAGCCCCACATCCCCAGCGCCGCCGCAAGAAAGCCCAGGGGGATCGAACCCGCGTCCCCCATGAAAATTCTGGCCGGATGAAAATTGAACAGCAAAAAGCCCAATGCGGCGGCAGCCACAGCGAAACTCAACTGCGCCAGCACCGCATCCTGCGCCATCATCGCCGCGATACCATAGAAACCGAATCCGAAAAGTGCCATGCCCCCGGCCAATCCATCCGAGCCGTCCATGAAGTTATACAGGTCGGTCATCCACACCGCCACAAAGAACAGAATCACGGCGAACGGCCAGCCCTGTTGTTCGATCATGCCGGAACCCGCCACCAGCAGCCCTGCCGCAGCCAGGTGCGCAGATAAACGCGTATTGACCGAAAGGTTGTACATATCGTCCAGCATCGACACAACGAACAACCCCAGCAGGGGAACGACCAGCCACCATGTCACGGCATCCGCCGCCACGACCCATCCGGCAAACACACCCATCATCAAACCCACGCCTCCGGTACGGGGGACGATCCTGCTGTGCAAGGAGCGCTCGTTGGGCACATCCTGAATAGACCGGCTGAACCGGCTGCGCAGAATAAAAGTAATCAGCAAAACCGTAACGGCAAGGGCGATCGCGGCAGGGAGAAAAATCATGGGTGTGTGTTGCGATACCACTCCGCTGTCGCTTGCAACCCCTGTTGCAAGGTATAGGGGGGTGTCCAGTTGAGTTCGCGGCGGATTTTACCACTGTCGATTTGCAGTGAGCCCGTCAGGCGCTGCAACTGATCCGACTTGCCTGCCACCGCCGCGAGCCAAGCCAGCAGTTTTGGAGGAAATGGCAATAATCTAGCCGAGCATCCCATTGCCGCCCCCAGACGTCGCAACAGTTCCGGTGTTGAAACATCCTCTCCGTCGCTGACCAGAAAAGTCTGGCCAGCCGCCGCAGGGTGTGTCGCGCA
>JAVHSB010000305.1:0-1473 GCA_036171955.1 Sideroxydans sp. | reverse complement strand
GCATCAGGCGCATCGCCTTGCGGTAGCCTTCCGGGCGCGGCATGCCGAAATTGCGGTATTGGCGTTCCTTGGTGTCGCGCCCCTTCTGGTGGCCAATCACCATCACGCTCTGGCCTTCGAAACGCGCGAGGCCACCGACGATGGCCGCGTCATCGGCATAAGCGCGGTCGCCATGCAGTTCCTCGAAGTCGGTGAACAGGTGTTCGATGTAATCCAGGGTGTAGGGACGCTGCGGATGGCGCGACACCTGCGAGATCTGCCATGAGGTCAGTTTGGCGTAGATATCCTTGGTCAGCGTCTGGCTCTTCTTTTGCAGGCGGCTGATCTCGTCCGAAATGTCCAGCGCGGAATCGTCCTGCACATAACGCAATTGCTCGATCTTGTTTTCCAGCTCGGAGACCTGCTGCTCAAAATCCAGAAAAGTCAGTTTCATGGTTGCTGTCTCAAAATGTCCATCACGGGGCGGCATGATACAACATGACGCAGCGCAAGCAGAACCGGATTATCCGTTTTTCCAATGACTCACCGGCACAACGAACAACGCCCGCGCAATTGACGGCGGGCATGCGGCACACATCGCCCGGCACCTGCTGATTCCGCAGACCATCGAACAACCGGATCGCCATGCTTCGTCAGAGCGAGAAGAATCGCTTTATGGTGGCCAGTATCTCGTTGCGGCTTTGGGTGATATCCGGACGGCTTGCGCTGGCATCGATGTCCTGCATCGCACTGTCCAGTTGTGCGGTGCGCACCGCCAGGATATGCGACAACTCTTCGGCAATGGAGGGGCGTGCCTGCAGAATCTCCTCGAACGCCGCCTTGTCCAAGCGGTAACATTCTACATCGGTGCGTGCAATTACCGATGCCCGGCGCGGCGCCCCAGTCAACAGGGCCATCTCGCCAAAGAAATCCCCCTTGTGCAATACGTTGACAGTCTTGCGTTCGCCGGTGGCAGAGGTCAGGAACACCTCTGCATCGCCACGGATGAGGATGTACAAGCCGTGCGACTGGGCATCTCCCTGGCGCGTGATCGGGTTGCCGCGGGCAAATGGGGTGAAATGCAGACGATCTGCCAGCGCCTCCAATTCTTCTTCGGTCATGCTGGAAAAAAGCTCCACCCGGCGCAGCGTCTTCAGGCGCAAATCGATCTCGTGCCGATGGAGAGTGTCTTCGTATTTCTCGTTCTCCTTGGTCAGGCGGATGCTGTGATCCTCCAGCGACAACTTCAATCCAGACCGCTGCAACGCTGCCATGATCTGCCAGCGCACCAGGCTGTCCGTCGGGTCGTCCGGGGTCAGGTCGGTCAACCAGTAACGCAAGGCATAGCGGCCATAGCCTTTGTCGCCAAGATCCATCAATACGCAGTTCGGCTGGGGATTGGTGGAAACATTGGGAATAGCCGTCTGCTGTATGGCGGCTTCCACCACGCTGATGACCTTGGGCGGTGGAACCTCCAGCCCGACGTTGAACCAT
>JAVHSB010000304.1:0-7256 GCA_036171955.1 Sideroxydans sp. | reverse complement strand
ACCCGCTTCAGCTTTTGCGCGCCCCATTGCTTGAGGGTGGCGGTGGTGTAGGGTTTGAGCCATTCCGCCTTGCCGAAACGCGACTGGAAACTGACCGCGTACTGTTCTTGCTTGAGGCCGAGTTCTTCGGCGAGCAGGCGTCCGGTCTTCTGGCATTCGCAGTGGTAGGGATCGCCTTTCTCCAGGGTGTATTGGGGCAGGCCGTGAAAACTCATCAGCAATTTTTCCGGGCGCCCGTTCTGCATCCAGTAAGCATTGACGTTGGCGGCCAGTGCCTTGATGTAACCGGCATCATCGTGGAAATGCTTGATGGTGCGGATGGCGGGGGTGTTGCGCCACTGCTGCAATTCGCCGAACACGATGTCGGTCGCGGTGGCCGTGGTACTGGCGGCATATTGGGGATACATCGGCACGATCAGGATGCGCTGGCAGTTTTGCTCTTTCATTTTGCGCAAAACCGACGGGATGGACGGGTTGCCGTAGCGCATGGCGTACTCGACCACGAACGGCGCTGTGGTCTTCTGGCTCAGATAACCCTGCAACAGCACAGCCTGCCGCTCGCTGTGCACGCGTAGCGGGGATCCTTCTTCCATCCACACCGAGGCATATTTGGCGGCGGATTTCTTCGGACGCACGTTGAGGATGATGCCATTCAGGATCAGCCACCAGAGCAGGCGCGGGATTTCAACCACGCGCGGATCGCCGAGGAATTCCTTGAGGTAGGGGCGCACGGCTTGAGCGGTCGGCGCATCCGGCGTGCCGAGATTGATCAGCAGGATGCCGGTCTTTTCAGGGGTGCCGTGTCTGAAGCCGGGTTCGATTTGGTAGGTCATGTTCGATGTCAGTGTTGCGAAAGGGCGTTGCTCAATAATTTTGCGGTGATATCGACGATGGGCACGACGCGCTCGTAATCCATGCGTTTTGGCCCGACCACGGCGAGCGTGCCGACGATCTGCCCGTCGTCCGAGGTGTAGGGCGCGCTGACCACGCTGCAGGCGTCCAGTCCGGCCAGACCGGATTCGTTGCCGACAAAGATGTGCACGCCCTGCGCGCGGCGGCTGGCATCCAGCAGTTGCAGCAATTCGGTCTTCTGCTCGAACACATTAAACAGGTTGCGCAGCTGTCCCATGTTGGCGGCCAGGTCATTGCTGTGCAGCAGGTTGCGTTCGCCGCTGATGACGTAGTCCTCGTTCTTGCGCGCGAGTGCCGCGTCGCTGGCGGCCATGGCCGCCGACATCAGCGCGGTCATGTCCTGCTGCAACTGGCGCAATTCTGTCTGCACGCGCTGGTGGATTTCGCCAAAAACCAGATTGGCATAATGACGGCTGAGGAAGTTGCCGGCCTCGGTCAGTTGCGATTGTGTGTAGTCCTTGTGTGTCAGCAGCACCCGATTTTCCACTTCGCCATCGGGCATGACGATGATGAGCAGCACTCGCTTGTCGGACAGGCGCAGGAACTCGATCTGGCGCACGGTGATGCTGGCGCGTTTGGGAGTGGCAACCACTCCGGCGAAACGGGTGAGCTCCGACAGCAGGTGCGAGGCTTGGGTCAGGACGCGGGAAGGGTTGTCCGGCTGCAACTGGTTCTGGAGTTGCAGTACGCGCGAGGCGGACAGCGGTTGCACCACCATCAGCGTATCGATAAACAACCGGTAGCCCAGCGCGGTCGGCACCCTGCCGGCAGAGGTATGCGGACTGGCAATCAGGCCCATCTCTTCCAGATCGGCCATCACATTGCGGATGGTGGCAGGACTGATTTCCAGCCCTGAAAACTGCTGCAGGGCGCGCGAACCCACCGGGTGACCGTCGCTGATGTAGCGTTCCACCAGGGTCTTGAGCAGGATCTGTGCGCGTTCATTCAACATGCCGGATATTCTAGCATCTGACCCATTGGCGCCGATTGCGAATAATGCGGCGCGGGCAGGCTTGCCTGGAGTGTTGCGCCTTCTCCCGGATGAATTCGCGGCGCATAGCCTTGCCGGTTCGGAAAGAAGGCGGCGCCCGACATGGCGGGCGTTACGCCGTTATGGTTTAATCGCGGCCTATGAATTTCCCTTTCCAGACCATTGCCATCATCGGCAAGCAGAAATCGCCGGAAGTGGCGGAGCCCATGCTGCGCCTCGGCGATTTTCTGGCCGCGCGCGGCTTGCGAGTGGTGGTGGACGGATTGTCTGCCGAACACATCAAGGGGCACTCTTTTACCGCGTTGAGCCTGGACGAGATCGCGCGCAGCGTCGATCTGGCGATCGTCATCGGCGGCGACGGCACCATGCTCAACATCGTGCGCACGCTCACCCCGCATGGCGTGCCGCTGGTCGGCGTCAATCAGGGACGGCTGGGCTTCCTCACCGATCTCACCCCGGAAAACATGGAGACCGAGATCGATGCCATGCTGCATGGGCGTTATCTCACCGAGCAGCGCTTGCTGTTGTCGGCGCGCGTGCTGCGCGGCGAGGACGAGATCTACAGCGGGCTCGCCTTCAACGAGGTGGTGGTGCATCGCAGCAACATCAGCAGCATGGTGGAGTTCGAAGTGCGCATCGATGGCGAATATCTCTACAACCAGCGCGCTGACGGTCTCATCATTTCCACGCCGACCGGTTCTACCGCCTACGCGATGTCGGCCGGCGGACCCATTCTCCATCCCGGCCTGGATGTTTTGCAACTGGTGCCGGTGTGCCCGCATTCGCTGAGCAATCGTCCCATCGCGGTGAAGGGCAGTTCAGAGGTCGAGCTTCTGATGCACCGCACCGGGGACATCTGCGTGCGCTATGACAGCCACACCAATATCGATCTGCAACTGCATGACAAGATCATCGTCAGCCGCTATGACAAGCTTGCCTGCCTGCTCCATCCGCAGGGACACAGCTTTTACCACACGCTGCGCGAGAAACTGCTCTGGAACCAGACGCTTTAACCTGCGACCGCCAATGATGCCAATAGCCATTTTTTCACGCGCAGGCGCGGAGGTTGCGGCGATGGATTTTGTGGGAGCGCAATTCATTGCGCGATCGCTGCCGCATTGTTTTCCATCGCGTCCCCGTATTCACCCATGCAACTTGTTTGTCTGGTTCCGGCTTGGCCGGCTTGGGTCATGCTGAAGTTCCTGTCCATCCGCGACTTTGTCATCGTCGATAAGCTCGAACTCGAATTCGCGTCCGGTTTTACCGCGCTCACCGGCGAGACGGGTGCGGGCAAATCCATCCTGATCGATGCCTTGTCCCTGGCGCTCGGGGAGCGCGGGGATGCGGGGATGGTGCGCAACGGCTGCGCGCGCGCCGAGATCGCCGCCGAGTTCGACATCGGCGACTTGCCCGCCTTGCAAGCCTGGCTGCGCGAGCAGGATCTGGCGGGCGATGAGGGCGTTTGCCTGCTGCGTCGCAGCCTTGATAGCGGCGGCCGTTCGCGCGGATTCATCAATGGCAGCAGTGCCACGCTGCAACAGATGCGCGCCGCGGGCGAGTTCCTGCTCGACATTCACGGCCAGCATGCGCATCAATCCCTGTTGCGCGCCGATGCGCAGCGCGCATTGCTCGACGAACACGCCGGGCTGGGGCGCGACACCGCGCGCGTGGCCGAGAGCTACAAGGTGTGGCACACCCTGCATCGCCGCCGTGTGCAACTGGAACAGAATGCGGGAGCCGTTGCCGCCGAACGCGAGTTACTGCAATTTCAGCGCGCCGAGCTGGAGGAGCTGAATTTCGAGCGCGCGGAGTGGGATGCAGTGCAGGCCGACCATGCGCGCCAGTCACATGCCGCCGCGCTGCTGGAATCGGCGCAATTCGGGGTCGATGTCCTGGGAGAAGCGGAGGACGCCTGCCTGACCCAGTTGAATGCCGTGTCGTCCCGGCTGCGGGCGCAGCTGGAATTCGACGCCTCGCTGCAGGACACCCTGGTCTTGCTGGATAGCGCGCAAAACGAATTGCAGGAGGCGGTATATGCGCTGCGCCATTATCAGGACAAGCTGGATGCCGATCCGCAGGCCTTGCAGCAGATGGAGCAGCGCATCGCCGCCGTGATGGAAGCGGCGCGCAAATTCCGCGCCAGGCCGGAAGAGCTGCCGCAGGTGCTGGCTGCCATCGTCGCGCGCCTGGACGAGTTGGGAGATGCGGCCGACCTGGCCACGCTCGGCGCGCAGGAAGTCGCCGCGCGGGACGAATATCTGGCGTGCGCGAAAAAATTGAGTGCGGCACGCGGCAAGGCAGCGCAGCAGCTGGCGGGCGAGATCACCGCCGCGATGCAGACGCTGGCGATGGAGGGCGGGCGCTTCGCCGTGGCCTTGCAGCCGCAAAGTGAGGGCGATGCGCACGGTCTGGAAAGCGTGGAGTTGCAGGTGTCCGCCAATCCCGGCTCCCCGCTGCGCAGCTTGGCCAAGGTTGCTTCCGGCGGCGAACTGTCGCGCATCAGCCTGGCGATCCAGGTGGCGGCCAGTCGCGCCGCCCGTGTGCCGACGCTGATCTTTGACGAGGTCGATAGCGGTATCGGCGGGCGTGTGGCGGAGATCGTCGGGCGCCTGTTGCGCCAACTCGGCACGCGCCACCAAGTCCTCTGCGTCACCCATCTGCCGCAGGTGGCCGCGCAGGCGGACCAGCAATGGCAGGTGAGCAAGGCGGTGGAGTCGGGTGTCACCCTGAGCCATATCCGGGACCTGCGGGGAGAGCTGCGGGTGGAGGAGATCGCGCGCATGCTGGGCGGCGCCAAAATCACCGAGACGACGCGCAAGCATGCCGCCGAGCTGTTGGGGTCGGCCGCTTGAGAGCATTCCCGGATTGCGCCTGCTCATCCGGGGCCGGTTCGCGGCGTCTTGCGGTATGATGCTTCCCGTCTTGAAACAAGCCCAATAATTTTCGATGCGCATCCTCGTCATTGCATTCTCCGTGCTGCTCGCAGCGTGCAGCAACCCCGGCCGCTACCTGCCCACTTTCACGCCGCACAAGATCGACATCCGGCAGGGTAATCTCGTCACGCAGGACATGCGCGCGCGCATCAAGCCCGGCATGAGCAAGGCGCAAATCAAGGCGACGCTTGGCGCGCCACTGGTGAACGATCTTTATCATCCGCAGCGCTGGGACTATGTCTACCGCCTAGAACAGCAAGGCCGGCTGGCGCAGAACCAGCGCCTGACCCTGTATTTCGAGAATGAAGTTCTGGCGCGCATCGACGATGCCACGCCGCTGGCGCTTCCCGAAGATTCCGCGCAGGAGAACGAACGTGAAAACTAAAGTGGTCATCGCCGGTTGCGGCGGACGCATGGGCAAGGTGCTGCTCGAATGTGTGGCGCAGGCGGACGATCTGCAACTGCATGCCGCGCTGGAACACGCAGGCAGTCCTCTGTTGGGCAATGCCGTTGCCGCAGGCGTGAAGATCACCGCCGATCTCGAAGCGCTGCAGGGTGCGGACGTGCTGATTGACTTCACCCGTCCCGAAGGCACCATGAATCATCTGGCGGCGTGCCGCAAGCACAAGGTCAACATGGTGGTCGGCACCACAGGGCTGGACGCACAACAGAAAGCCAAACTCGGCGCGGGCGCGCAAGACATCGGCATCATGCTCGCACCCAACATGAGCGTCGGCGTGAACCTCATTTTCAAATTGCTGGAGACCGCTGCGCGCGTGCTCGACAAAGGTTACGACATCGAGATCATCGAAGCGCACCACCGGCACAAGGTTGATGCCCCGTCGGGCACTGCGCTCGGTTTGGGCGAAGTCGTCGCCAGGACATTGGGGCGCGATCTTTCCAAAGTTGCCGTGTACGGTCGCGAAGGCGTGACCGGCGAGCGGGATCCGTCCACGATAGGATTTGCCACCGTGCGCGGCGGCGACATCGTCGGCGATCACACCGTGCTGTTCGCGGGCACCGGCGAACGCATCGAGATCACGCACAAGGCCAGCAGCCGCGCCACTTTTGCATTGGGCGCCCTGCGCGCCGCGCGTTTCCTCAAAACAAACCGCGCCGGCCTGTACGACATGCAGGACGTGCTGGGATTGAAGTAACTTTTGCGTGCAAATAATCCCCGTGCCACGGTTGCATCGCCCCGCTCCATGACTTCTGCCTTCTTCCGATTCTGCCTGCTGGTCCTGCTGCTGCCGTTACCGGCGCAGGCGGGGTTGCCCAGATCGGCCAACGTGCCCGGCGGGATCGCGATCGTTCCGCTCGGCCCGGCTACTGCGGCCGCTCCGCCGCAGGCCTGGTTCAAACAGCAACCGGTGCTTGTGTTCCCCGACGCGGACCATTGGTATGCCCTGGTTGGTCTGTCGCTGGATACAAAACCCGGTTCGCATGCGCTGCGCATCCTGGAAGGCGAAAAGTCGGCAACGCTCAATTTCAAGGTCGGGCGCAAGCATTACCCCGTGCAGCGCATCACGCTCAAAGACAAGGGCAAGGTGGAGCTTTCAGCCGCGGATGCGGAGCGGGCGATGCGCGAGATCGCGGAAATCAGGCAACTCAAACTGCACTGGCGACCCGCGCCGGATACCGACCCTGCCTTCGTGCTGCCGGCGGCAGGGGAACTTGGCGGGCGTTTCGGCGTGCGCCGGTTTTTCAATGGCGCGCCGCGCGCGCCGCATGCAGGCCTTGATGTGGCAGTGCCCGGCGGGACACCGGTGGTGGCGAGTTCGCATGGCACAGTCCTGGCGGTTGCCGACTATTTCTTCAATGGCAAGACGGTCTTTCTCGACCACGGCAACGGACTCATCACCCTGTACTGCCACCTTGACCGGATCGATGTAAGCAAGGGCGATGCGGTGGGCAAAGGCCAGCCCCTCGGACTGTCCGGCCAGACGGGCCGTGCCACGGGTCCCCATGTGCACTGGAGCGTGGTGCTTAACGGAGCCATGGTCGATCCGGAATTGTTCATTGCGCAAGCGAACTCATCGCCTCCGCCCGCGCGTTAGCGGCACACAGCAGACGTAGCGACTTTCTAAATCTGGACGTTCAACGTCTTGCGTAACCGGCTACTCAAAACTATATAGCAATGATGAAATCCCGATGGGGCGACATTAAATCGAGCATCTTCGTGATTGATACGAACACAGTATAATAGCTATGCACTATCCATAGACCCGACCCGATATAAAGACTTCAGGATGCAACAGGCATGACAGGTATTGTAAATAATTTCATGAGTGGACTGGGTGATGACAACGGTAAAAGCGCCGCAATAGCTGATATTAATTTGATGTTGAACCGGGTGCAGGCAGAGTCTGAAATATATCATCTTGTGATTGATAAACAGCACTCTGATCAATGGGATGAAG
>JAVHSB010000303.1:0-1479 GCA_036171955.1 Sideroxydans sp. | reverse complement strand
CGCGAGCCATAGCTGTTGAAGTCCTTGACCTCGACCTTGTGCGCTTGCAGATATTCTCCCGCCGGCGTGGTGGGCTTGAAGCTGCCCGCGGGGCTGATGTGATCGGTGGTGACGGAATCGCCGAACAGCGCCAGCGCCTTCGCGCCACTGATGTTGCCGACCTTGGGTGTGGCGGCATCGAAGAAGGGCGGACAGGCGATGTAGGTGGAATCGTCCCACTGATACTGGTTGCCGGTGGGCGCTTTGATGGCGTTCCACAGCGGCAGGTCGCGGGTCAGATCGGAATACAGTTTTTGGTACATCGCCGGGTCGGTGGCGAACTTCATCACGGTCTGCACTTCGGCGCTGTTCGGCCAGATGTCGCGCAAGAAAACCGGCTGGCCGTCGCGGCCAATGCCCAGCGGTTCGATATCGAGGTTGATGTTCATCTTGCCCGCGATGGCGTAGGCGACCACCAGCGGCGGCGAGGCGAGGAAGTTGGCCTTCAGGTTCGGATGGATGCGCGCCTCGAAGTTGCGGTTGCCGGAGAGCACGGCGGCGCACACCAAGCCGTTGTCGGTGATGGTCTTGTCGATGTCTTCGCGCAGCGGCCCGGCGTTGCCGATGCAGGTGGTGCAGCCGTAGGCGGCGAGACCGAAGCCCAGCGTGGTCAACGGTTCCAGCAGGCCGGCATTGGTCAGATACTCGGTCACCACACGCGAACCGGGTGCCAGCGTGGTTTTGATGTGCGGCGCAACTTTCAAGCCTTTCGCCACCGCCTTCTTCGCCAGCAGGCCGGCCGCCAGAAGCACGCCGGGGTTGGAGGTGTTGGTGCAACTCGTGATCGCGGCGATCAGCACGTCGCCGTTGCCGATCGAAAGATTGTCCTTGCCGGTGGCATAGCGCTTGCCGAGATTCGCGGCGGGCTGGTTGAAGCCGTTCTCGGCGACAGGTTTGCTGAACAGGGTGTCGAAGGTCTCCTTCATCGCGGGCAGGGCGATGCGGTCTTGCGGCCGCTTCGGTCCGGCCAGCGAGGGCACGATGCTGGAAAGGTCAAGCTCCACCACGCTGCTGTAGTCGATGCTGCCCGCCTGCGGGATGCCATAGAGTCCCTGCGCCTTGAAGTAGGCGGCAAGCGCATCCACTTCCTCGGCCGTGCGACCGGTGTTGCGCATGAACTGGATGGTCACGTCGTCCACCGGGAAGAAGCCCATGGTCGCGCCATATTCCGGCGCCATGTTGGCGAGCGTGGCGCGGTCCGGAACGGAAAGCGCAGACGCGCCTGCGCCGAAATACTCGACGAATTTCCCCACCACTTTGTGTTTGCGCAGCAGCTCGGTCACGGTCAGCACCAGGTCGGTGGCGGTCACGCCTTCCTTGAGCTTGCCTTTCAGGTGCACGCCGACCACGTCCGGCGTCAGGAAATACACCGGCTGCCCCAGCATGCCGGCTTCCGCCTCGATGCCGCCCACGCCCCAGCCGACCACGCCGATGCCGTTG
>JAVHSB010000302.1:0-1498 GCA_036171955.1 Sideroxydans sp. | reverse complement strand
TCGCTCATCCTGTGGCTGACCGTGCTGGTGTACTGGCTGGCGCGACGGTTCTATCCGCTGGCCAGCCTGCTCACCCTGATGTTGCCGTTGGCGGCCATTGCCGCGATGCTGCCGGCCATCTTTCCGCAGGCCCGCATGCTGGCGCAGCCGCCGTCTGGATTGTTCGACACCCATGTCCTGATGGCTTTGCTGGCCTACAGCCTGTTCACCATCGCCGCCCTGCATGCGGGCTTGATCGCGCTGGTCGAAAAACGCCTGCATCACGCCCGTATGCCAGAAGTGCTGAAGAGTCTGCCGCCGCTGATGACCATGGAGACTCTGTTGTTCAGGGTGATTGGAGCCGGTTTCCTGATTCTGTCGGTCACGGTGGCCTCCGGCTTCCTCTTTTCCGAACAGATCTTTGGCCATCCCTGGCAGTTCACGCACAAAATCCTGTTCGGCATGCTGTCCTGGCTGGTGTTCGGGGTGCTGCTGCTGGGCCATCATTTCTATGGCTGGCGCGGGCATACCGCGGTGCGCTGGACCATGAGCGGCTTCGTTTTCCTGTTGCTGGCCTATCTCGGCACCCAGTTCGTCCTGGAAGTCATTCTGCAGCGCTGATTCCCGCCTTTGAAACAATCCTTGCCAAAATTCAACGAGGTATCGTAGAATTCGCGCCCTTTTGGCATTGGCCAAAGTTAATTACTGGATAATCGTTATGGTAGTCATTCGTCTTTCTCGCGGCGGTTCCAAGAATCGCCCGTATTACAACGTGGTGGTGGCGGATTCCCGCAACCGTCGTGACGGCCGCTACATCGAGCGCGTTGGCTTTTACAATCCGCTGGCTGTCGAAGGCAGCGAATCACTGCGCATCCAGCTGGATCGCGTGACTCACTGGCAGGACAAGGGCGCGCAATTGAGCGAAACCGTGGGCCGTCTGGTCAAAAAAGCCGGTGCTGCAGCCAAGGCCTGATGTTCATGGCAAGTTGCCGTGAACGTTTCCCTCACCCCAACCCTCTCCCAGGGAGAGGGGGCAAACGCGCCAGGGCAAATTGAAGAATAACGAGGCCGACCCCATGGTCGTCATGGGGAAGATCGTGGCGGCACAAGGCATCCAGGGCTGGGTCAAGGTGCAGACCTTTACCGAGTATCTGGACAGCCTGCTCGAATACCCGGTGTGGTATGCGGGTGACGGCCAGACATGGCAGCCCATGCAGTTGCTGGATGCCAAGGTGCACGGCAAGGTGTTGATCGCGAAGCTGGAAGGTGTCGCCGATCGCACTGATGCAGAGAAGCTCAAAGGCCGCTTGATCGCGGTGCCTCAAGCGGAATTGCCGGAGCGGGAAGAGGATGAGTATTACTGGTCCGACCTGATCGGGCTGACGGTAGAGAATCTGGAAGGCGTGCAGTTCGGTATCGTTGATTCTTTGCTGGAGACGGGCGCGAATGATGTGCTGGTGGTCAAAGGCGAAAGCGGCGAGAAGCTGATCCCGTTCATCGCCAGTGTCATCAGGCAAGT
>JAVHSB010000301.1:0-1531 GCA_036171955.1 Sideroxydans sp. | reverse complement strand
GGCCAGCGTTGTTTGGCAACATGCAGATTGAACGGAACATAACAGGCAAAGAAGACGTAGGCATAAACCAAGGTCATCAGCAGCCCCAGCGCAAGCATGCCATGCACATAGCCCGGCGCATGGGCCATGCCGCCATACTGGTAGATCATATAGAAGCCCGTGACGAAAATCAGGCCGACGGCCGCCCACACCCAGTTGAAGAAACGGTGGAAGACGCGATCCCATAATTGCAGGCGTTGCGGCGGCTGCAGCGCTTCGACCGCGGCTGGGCGCAGCACGGCGTAGGCCAGAAACATGCCGCCGACCCAGATCAGGACGGACAGAAGATGGATAAGCTTGAAATAGGTCATGCCGATTCTCCTCTCGGGTTGGACGCGAATTGTCGCACTGGTTTGAAAGTTTTGCGATGCACTGCCGACACGCCATAGCAGCGGAGTGCCGCGAGATGGGCCGCGGTCGGATACCCTTTGTGCGCGTCAAAGCCGAATTGCGGATAACGCTCATGCAATTGCAGCATGAGCGCGTCACGCGCCGTCTTGGCCAGAATGGAAGCGGCGGAAATTGACGCCACTGTGCTGTCGCCCTTGACGATGGCCTGGCTGGGAATGCCGGTATGCGGGCAATACAGGCCGTCAACCAGCACTTGCTGCGGGCGAACTTTCAGCGCAAGCACCGCGCGCTGCATCGCCAGCAGGGTGGCCTGCAGGATGTTGAGCCGGTCGATCTCCTCCACCTCCGCAAAGGCCACGGCCCAGGCCAGCGCGCGCTCGCGAATGATCGGCGCCAGGTAGTCGCGCTGTTTTTCCGAGAGCTTCTTCGAATCTGCCAACCCTGCGATCGGACACGACGGATCAAGAATGACGGCGGCCGCACTCACCGGCCCCGCCAGTGGTCCGCGCCCTGCCTCGTCCACGCCGCAGACCAGGATAATGTCGCTCATGCCAGAAACGGCAGAATGGCCTGTGCCGCTTTATGTGCTGCATCCTGGCGCAAGCTGCGGTGCATCTCGCCGAAGGTCTGCTCAAGCTGAACCACCGCCTGTTTGTTGTTGACCACGTTCAACAGGGCTTGCGCCAGATTCTCGGGGGTCGCGTCGTCCTGCAGGATTTCCGGCACAACGAAACGCCCGGCAAGAATATTGGGGAGACCAACATACGGCAGATACTGCTTGCGCTTGGCCATCCAGTAAGTGAACGGCGCCAACTTGTAGGTGATCACCATTGGCCGCTTGAGCAAGGCTGCTTCCAGCGTTGCCGTGCCGGAAGCGACCAAAACCCCCTCGGCGGCGATCATGGCGTCGTGCGCGTGTCCGAACAGCAGGGTGATCGGCAGATCCCAGCCTTCCCTACGCCATAGTTCGTGCTCAAAAATACTGCGCGTTTCGCGGCTGGCCAGCGGCACGAGAAATTGCGCCTCGGGCATTTTCTGCAGAATGAGTTTTGCGGTTTCAATGCAGGTTCCCGCCAGCCGTCGCACTTCGCCCTGGCGGCTGCCGGGCAGCAGCGCGAACACGCGCGCACCCCGCCTGATC
>JAVHSB010000300.1:6255-7600 GCA_036171955.1 Sideroxydans sp. | reverse complement strand
TTCACCAACAAGGCGGCGAAGGAGATGGTCACGCGGCTGGCCGCGATGCTGCCGATCAACACGCGCGGCATGTGGATCGGCACCTTTCACGGCCTGTGCAACCGCATGCTGCGCGCGCATTTCCGCGAAGCCAATCTGCCGCAGACTTTCCAGATCCTCGATTCGGGCGACCAACTCTCGGCGATCAAGCGCCTGATGAAGGCGATGAACGTGGACGACGAGAAATATCCGCCGCGAGAGATGCAGTTCTTTATCAGCGGCAACAAGGAACAGGGCCTGCGCGCGTCGGAGGTGGAAGCCTACGACCCCTACACGCGGCGCAAGGTGGAAGTGTTCGCCGAATACGACGCGCAATGCCAGCGCGAAGGCGTGGTGGATTTCTCCGAACTGCTGTTGCGCTGTTACGAGTTGCTGCAACGTAATGCCGCGCTACGCGAGCATTATCAGGCGCGCTTCAAACATATCCTGGTGGACGAGTTCCAGGATACCAATCCTTTGCAATATCGCTGGTTGAAATTGCTGGCCGGAAAAAATCCCTCATCCCAACCTTCCTCCGGCGGGAGAAGGGACGAACGTGAAAGGCAATCTTCAATCTTTGCTGTTGGCGACGACGACCAGTCCATTTACGCCTTCCGTGGCGCGAACGTGGGCAACATGCAGGAGCTGCTGCGCGATTTCCATGTGGAAAGCGTGATCAAGCTGGAGCAGAACTACCGCTCGCACGGCAACATCCTCGACGCCGCCAACGCGCTGATCGCCAACAACAAGAACCGGCTGGGCAAGAATCTGTGGACGTCCGAACACGGCGGTGAAAAATTGCGCGTGTACGAAGCGGAGACGGATGTGAACGAGGCGGGATTCATCGTCGAGGAAATCCGGGCGCTCGCGCGCGAGGGCGTGCACTTGTCCGAGATGGCGCTGCTGTACCGTTCCAACGCCCAGTCGCGCGTGCTGGAACACGCGCTGGTGTCGGCCGGGCTTTCCTATCGCGTGTACGGCGGCCTGCGCTTCTTCGAGCGGCAGGAGATCAAGCATGCGCTCGCCTATCTGCGCCTGATGGAGAACACCGACGACGACAACGCGCTGCTGCGCATCGTCAACTTTCCCGCGCGCGGCATCGGCGCGCGCAGCATCGAGCAGTTGCAGGAAGCTGCTCGCATCAATAACACTCCGTTGTGGGATGCGGCGGCGCGGGCAGGCGGCAAGGTCACGGCTTTCGTCGGGCTGATCGAGTCGTTGCGGAGCGGGGTGAATGGCCTGCCGCTCCCGGAAATCATGGAACATGTGTTGCAGCACAGCGGGCTGGTCGCGCAGTACGAAGCCGAGAAAAGTTCGCCCGCGAAGA
>JAVHSB010000300.1:0-6155 GCA_036171955.1 Sideroxydans sp. | reverse complement strand
CAGCACAGCGGGCTGGTCGCGCAGTACGAAGCCGAGAAAAGTTCGCCCGCGAAGAGACGCGAGGCCGAAGAGCGGCTGGACAACCTGAACGAGCTCATCAATGCGGCCGCCCTGTTCGTGCACGAAAACGAGGACGACAGCCTGACCGCTTTCCTTACCCACGCTTCGCTGGAGTCGGGCGAACATCAGGCGGGCGACAGCGAGGACGCGCTGCATCTGATGACGGTGCACGCGGCCAAGGGGCTGGAATTCCACACCGTGTTCATCACAGGTCTGGAAGAGGGCTTGTTCCCGCACCAGAACAGCATCGACAACGGCGACCTCGACGAGGAGCGCCGCCTGATGTATGTGGCGATCACCCGCGCGCGCCGCCGCCTGTATCTGACACTTGCCCAGCGCCGCATGCTGCACGGGCAGACCCATTACGGCATGGCGTCGAGCTTCCTGCGCGAGTTGCCGGAAGAGTTGCTGCACTGGTTGACGCCGCGCTTTGCCGCGCGCAACACTTTCGGCACGGGACGCCGCGAGACCGCGAGCTACATCGCCGCGTTCGACGGCGCACCAAGCGCGCCGCCACCGCCGTTACCGGGGTCTGTGTGGCGCATCGGACAGCGCGTTTTCCACCAGAAGTTCGGCGAGGGCGTGGTGACGGGCGTCGAGGGCGGCGGCAACGAAGGCCGCGTGCAGGTCAATTTCAAACGCGCCGGCAGCAAATGGCTGGCGCTGGAATATGCCAAACTTGAAGCTCTCTGATCGCGTTTCGTTCGAACCAGTCTTGGTTTTTTCTCAATCGGCACAGGAGGAGACATGAGCAAATCGTACAAGGAACTGATCCAGTATCTGAATCCGACGTTGGCCACGTTCCGCAAGGAGGCCACGGAGGCCATGAGCAGTTTCGATGGGATGTCGAAAGCGGCGATGAGCGCCGGGGTGATCCCCGCGCTGGAGAAGGAGTTGATCGCGGCCGCGATTGCCGTTGCGACGCGTTGCGAGGGTTGCATCGCGTATCACGTCAGAAGCCTGGTGCGGTTGGGCGCAAGCCGCGCACAGATCAACGAGATGCTGGCGGTGGCTGTGTACATGGGTGGCGGCCCGTCGCTGATGTATGCCGCCGAAGTGCTGCACGCCTACGACGAGTTCAAGCAATAAGGAACCGCTGATCAAGCTCTGCGCGCCTTGTGGCGGGCTTACTCCGCGTCAGTCATTCAGGCGACAGACGTGGCCATGTCAGGAATCATTGCCCCGGCGAAGTGCCGGTTGTGTAACCACAGGCCACATGATTATTCTGCGATTGCTGGCGGTGGGAACTTTGCCGCCAGCTTGTCCGGCACTTCGCCGCTGGCGGCCTGACCGGCGGCACTGAATTCCAGCACGGAGGTGATCAGCACCACGATCAAGGTGGGCAGCAGCGCGATGCGGGTGAGCGCAATCCAGACGATATGCCCCATGTGCGCATCGTTAGAGGTCTGGCTCAACAGCCAGGCAAGCAGGATCAGGACGGCCGAGATGGCATAGCCGAGCAGCAGCAGGCGGCCGCGCGCCCAGGCCAGCCGCCAGTGCATGGCAACGAACCAGTTCGGCGTGCTGCGACCGCGCCACCAGATCCAGGCCAGCAGCGAGCCGGAACAAAGCAGAGGTATGAGCAGGCCGATCATGCCGATCTTGAGGCCGATCACAGCCGGTGTCATCAGCAGGTCGAATGCGAACAGTCCGATGATGAACAGGTTGTGCGGGGCTTGCGCCTGTTTTTTCGCGTGTGCATCGGCAGCATGGAACATGGTTTAATTTCCTCGGGTGGTGGCGGGTTGCGGCTGGTCCAGCCAGGGGAAGATGTTGCGATAGCTGACATACAGCGATGCGAGGCTGAGCGGCAGCAGCAGGATCAGGCCGAGGCCGAAAGGCAGGATGCCGAGCACCATGGCGAGCAATTGCATGATGACGCTGTAGATCGTGTACGGAATGACATTGCGCAATGTGCCGAGGAGGCTGGCCTGCAATGCCCGCCACGGCGCGATGCCGCTGAAGAACACCAGAATCGGCGCATATTGCCAGGCCACGATCAGCACCAGCAGCAGCGACAATCCGAGCAGGATGGCCAACGATACCTGGCTGTCGGCGCTGGACAGCGCGTCCAGCATCACTTGCGCGTCCTGCGCGCCATGAACCTGTTCCATCAGCGCGGAAAACCCTGCACCACCGACGAACATCATTAGGCTGGAAATGAGGATTACACCCAGCATGAGGATCGCGCCGAGGGTGATGAGGCTGCGCGTGTGCTGTTTGAAGCCGGCGATGAGCAGGGACAAATCGGCACTCTCGTTTTCTTCCAGCGCGCGACACAGGCGCATGTAGCCGGCCAGCATCACCGGCAGCAGTCCGATCGCCAGCAACGGGCCGAACAAGGGCAGCATCAGCGCAACGAACACGACCAGCACGCTGGCGAGCGCGCCGCTGATGCCGAGCAGCGGGTTGCGCAGCAGCAGTTGCCCGCCGTGTTGTATCCAGAGCCAGCCGCGCGCGGCATTCAGTTTGCGAATTTCCATGAGTCCTCCTAGAGCCAGACCGGACGGTCGGTGGCGATGTGCTGGCGCAGGATGCGCTCGAAATGGGCCGGGTCATGCGCGTTGACCAGCTCGCCGTCGCGCGGCAGGTGCAGGTCGAACAGGCGCGACAGCCAGAAACGCAGGGCGGCCAGGCGTAGCAGCAGAGGCCACGCCTCCGCTTCCCCCGCGCTGAACGGGCGCACCGCATGATAGGCGCGCAACAGGGCGCGGGTGCGGCTCTCGTCGAGCGCGCCGTTTGCGCCCATGCACCAGTCGTTGACCGTGATGGCGACGTCGTACAGCAGCGCGTCGTTGCAGGCGAAATAGAAATCGATCAACCCGCCCACGCGCTCGCCGTCCAGCAGCACGTTGTCGCGGAAAAGGTCGGCGTGGATCACGCCCTGCGGCAGGGCGTCGCTGCCGGTGCGTGCATGCAAAGCCACTTCTTCGGACAACAACGCGCCGGCCTCCTCCGGCAGGAACCGCGCGACCTCTGCCGCCGTGCGGGCGCGCCAGGTTGCGCCGCGCGGATTGTCCATGTGTCCGTCGAAACTCTGTCCGGCGAGGTGCATCTGGCCGAGGATGGCACCGACTGCGGTGCAGTTCAGCACGGAGGGCTGGGTGACCGATTTGCCCTGCAGGCGGCTGACGATGCAGGCCGGTTTGCCGTTCAGTTCGCCCAGAAACCGGTTATGCCGATCGGCGACCGGCGCGGGGCAGGGGATGCCGTGGCGTGCCAGATGCGCCATCAGATTCAGATAGAACGGCAATTCGCTGCACGTGAGTTTTTCGAACAGGGTCAGCACGAAGCGGCCATTACTGGTGGTCACGAAATAATTGGTGTTCTCGATGCCGGCCGGTATTCCCTGCAACCCCTGCAGGGTGCCGAGGGAATAATTGGACAGCCAGGTACTGATGTCGGCGTCGCTGACGCGGGTAAAAACGGCCATGGGTTCCGCCCGTCAGAAGCTGAACAGAACCCAGCGCGGCACGCGCAGGCCGGAGTCCAGCCCTTCCACCCGCGCGAACTTGCCGTCGCCGCGATCGTCCACCAGATAATAGGGCACGCCGTGCTTGGGGGTGATCTTGATCATGTAGAGTTTGCCGTTGGCGCGGAACTCCTCCACCGTTTGCCCGGCCTCGCGCGAGATGGTCACTTCGGGCTGGTCGGCGGGCTCGCCGCTCACGCTGGGCGGGATCGGCGGTTTTTCGGCGGCGGCCAGCGCCAGCGGCGTGAACAGGCAGGCGATGCAGAGCAGGTAGATGCGCATGATGGGTTCCATGGTCAGAGGTTGAGTTGCATTTCGCGTTCGGCCGCGGAAGGCTCGAAGCCGCGGGTTTCGTAATGTTTGAAGATTGCCGCCACGACCCGCTCCGGTTCGTCGATGACCTGGAGCAGGTCGATGTCGGCGGGGCCGATCATTTTTTCGGCAAGCAGGCTGTTCCTGATCCAGTCCACCATGCCGCCCCAGAATTGGCTGCCCACCAGGATGATCGGGATGCGCCGCGTCTTGCCCGTCTGCACCAGCGTGAGCGCTTCCATCAGCTCGTCCAGCGTGCCGAAACCGCCGGGCATCACCACATAGGCGCTGGCGAATTTGACGAACATCACCTTGCGCGTGAAAAAGTGGTGGAAGGTCTGGCTGATGTTCTGGTAGGGGTTGTTGTGCTGCTCGTGCGGCAGCTGGATGTTGAGGCCGACGCTGGGCGATTTGCCGTAGAACGCGCCCTTGTTGGCCGCCTCCATGATGCCGGGGCCACCGCCGGAGATCACCGAGAAACCGGCGTCCGACAGCAGGCGAGAGATTTCCTCGGCCAGCTTGTAATAGGGGTGGTCGTGCGCCGTGCGCGCGCTGCCGAACAGGCTCACTGCGGGATGGATGTTGGCCAGGCGTTCGGTGGCCGAGACGAATTCTGACATAATGCCGAACACCCGCCAGGACTCCTTCGACTGCATCAACTCGGGCGATTGCACCGGCGGCAACTTCATATCATTGTTCATTGCGGATCCCTGAAAGATGAAAACCCTGCTGCTGGTGGACGGCTCGTCCTATCTGTACCGCGCCTTCCACGCCATGCCGGATCTGCGCAGTCCGCAGGGCGAACCCACCGGCGCCATCCACGGCGTGCTCAACATGTTGCGCAAACTGCGCGCCGATTTCCCGGCGGATTATAGCGCCTGTGTGTTCGATGCGAAGGGGAAGACGTTCCGCGACGACTGGTATCCGGAATACAAGGCGCAGCGTCCGCCGATGCCGGATGACCTGCGCGCGCAGATCGAGCCGCTGCACGAGGCCGTGGCCGCCGCCGGCTGGAACATCCTGATGGTGGACGGGGTGGAAGCCGACGACGTGATCGGCACCCTGGCGCAGCAGGCGACCCGGCACGGCGCGCGCTGCATCGTTTCCACCGGCGACAAGGACCTGACGCAACTGGTCAATCCGCAAGTCACGCTGGTCAACACCATGAGCAACGAGGTCCTCGACGAGGCGGGTGTGCTGGCCAAGTTCGGCGTGCCGCCCGCGCGCATCGTCGATTACCTCACTTTGGTCGGCGACGCCGTGGACAACGTGCCGGGCGTGGCCAAGTGCGGCCCCAAGACCGCCGTCAAATGGCTGGCCGAATACGGCACGCTGGACAACCTCATCGCGCACTCCGATGAAGTAAAAGGTGCAGTGGGCGAGAATCTGCGCGCCGCGCTGGAATGGCTGCCGCAGGGTCGCAGACTGGTCACCGTGAAATGCGATGTGGCGCTGGATAATCGATTCGACGAACTGGTCGCGCCGCCGATCGACACCGGGAAACTGAAAACCCTGTACGAACACTTCGGTTTCAGGAGTTTGATGCGCGAGCTGGCTGGCGAGGCTGCACCCAGGAAAGAGCGTGCCACCGCCAGCGTCGAACAGCGCCAGTTCGCCCAAGCCGAACTGCCATCGATGGCGAACGACACCTCCAACTACGAAGCCGTGCTCACCGAAGCCCAGCTCGACGCCTGGCTGGCAAAACTGATGGCCGCCCCGCTGGTAAGCCTCGACACCGAGACCACCGGCCTCGATCCGATGACCGCGCAACTGGTAGGCATCTCGCTGGCGCTAAAGCCGCACGAGGCGGCGTACATTCCGCTGGCGCATCACTATCCGGGCGCCCCCGAAACGGTCGCCTTCGACCGCGCACTGCACAAACTCAAACCCTGGCTGGAAAGCGACGCCCACAAGAAACTCGGGCAGAACCTGAAATACGACCAGCACATCTTTGCCAACCACGGCATCGCCTTGCGTGGCATCGCCGAAGACACGCTGCTGCAATCGTACGTGCTCGAATCGCACAAACCGCATGAGCTGGGCAACCTCGCCTTGCGCCATCTCGGCCTGTCCACCGTCAGCTATGCCGACGTGGTGGGCAAGGGCGCCAAGCAGATCGGCTTCGACCATGTCGATATCGATACTGCCACGCGCTATTCGGGAGAGGATGCCGACATCACCCTGCAACTGCACCAGACCTTGTCTCCGCAACTGCAAGGCCGGCTGGCCGAGGTGTACCGCAACATCGAGCTGCCGGTGCGCGAGGTGCTGTTCCGGATGGAACGCAACGGCGTGCTCATCGACAGCGCGA